>NZ_JBIVPJ010000013.1:0-238386 GCF_044754585.1 Streptomyces sp. NPDC093065
GTCAAGGCCCGCGGCCACTTCCCCAACGAGCAGGCCGCCCTGAAATGCGTCTACATGGCGATCATGTCTCTCGACCCCACCGGCAAGGGACAGGCTCGCTGGACCATGCGCTGGAAGACCGCACTGAACGCCTTCGACATCGCCTTCGACGGCCGCCTGACGGCGGCCCGCCAGTAACCCCAACCACCCTGGTTACACCGCTCGTTTGACAGACCCCCTCCCGCACCGTGGAGCCGCTGAGGCGGCCCCGGTCTCGCTTCGGGAGGGTTGCTGCCTGATGGCCAACAGCAAGGGCAGGCGCCGCCGTTTCGGCGCGATCAGACGGCTTCCGTCCGGCCGTTACCAGGCGCGGTATCCGGGACCTGACGGCGTGATGCGTCCGGCTCCGGTCACCTTCGAGACGAAAGCGGATGCCGACGACTGGCTTGCCGAACGACAGACGGAGATCCGCCGGGGCGAGTGGCGCGACCCCGAGGCAGGCGCGGTGAGCTTCCAGGCCTACGCCGACAAGTGGGTCGCTGAACGGGACCTCGCGCCGCTCACCCGAGACCTGTACCGCTACCTCCTCGATAAGCACCTGTTCGCCTTCGCCGAACTGGACTTGGACGAGATCACCGCTCCACGTGTCCGTGAGTGGCGGGCAGATCGGCTGCGGACCACGAACGCCAAGACGATGACGGCCAAGGCATACCGGCTCCTCAAGGCCATCATGGAAACGGCCGTGGATGACGAGCTGATCACCCGCAACCCATGCCGGATCAAGGGGGCGGGAAAGGAGAAGGCGACTGAGCGGCGCATCGCCACTGTTGCCCAGGTCGATGCCCTCGCCAATGCGGTGGGGATGCGGTGGCGGCTGATGGTGTACCTCGGTGCCTACGGCCCGATGCGGCCGGAGGAACTGGCCGGCCTCCGCCGCCGGGACGTCGACGTCGACAACCTGCGCGTCCGGATCCGCCTCGCCGAGCCGGAGCGGATGAATGGGCGGCGCGTCCAGGGCGACACCAAGTCGGAGGCCGGGACCCGGACTGTGATTCTTCCCGCGTTCCTCCGCCGGGATCTCCGTTGACATCTGGAGAGCTACGCAGAGCCGGGCCCCGATGGGCTGATCTTCGTCGGGGAGAAGGGGGCTCCGTTCCGGCGCAGCACCTTCGGGCGGAAGTGGCGGCGGGCGCGGGAGGTCGTAGGGATGCCGGAGGGCTTCCGGTTCTACGATCTCCGGCACACTGGGCACACGCTGTCCACGCGGTCCGGTGCCACGCTCAAAGACACCATGGTCCGTGCCGGGCAGTCCTCGGAGAAGGCGGCGTTGATCTACCAGCACTCCGACGACGAGCGACAGCAGGAAGTCGCTGCGGGACTCGACGCGACTGTCCGCAAGGCACGTCAGGCTGCACGGGAAGCTGCTGCCGTGCCAGATACGTCAGAAGAGCGCTGACTCGCCAAGGACAAGGTTTCGGACGCCTGGGGGACAACACGGTAGTCAGATGCTGGCGAATGCGGACAGCAGAGTGTCGGTTCGGAGCTGGAGCTCAGGCGTCTCGATGCCGGTGACGCTGACGGACATCACCTCGCTGCCGACAGAGCGGGCGAAGCTGACTTCCACGGTGGCGCTCGTGCCGGCGAGCGGATACGAGTACCAGCCGTCGGGCTTCTCGTCGTCGGTGTCCCGGACACCGCCTTCGATGGTGTCCCAGTCGGTGTCGTCGAACGCATAGTCGATGTAGCGGGACAACAGCTCCAGGAAGGAGCGCAGGTTGCGATCCATGATCCATCCGGCGATCTGCTTGCTCATGTCCTCCCCAGCGATTTAGACGATCAATGTTCTGGCATGGATCTGGCACGCGGTCAGTGAACACAGCGGACAGCAAAAAGGCCCGGGTCTCTGACCTGGGCCTTCTTCGTGGAGCGGGTGACGAGAATCGAACTCGCGCTCTCAGCTTGGGAAGCTGATGTTCTACCATTAAACTACACCCGCGTAAGACGCCGACCACGGCCGGTGTCTGGACGCTCGCTCACTCTACCCCATGCCCGGTCCCCGGTGTTCGCGCCGTGGGGCCGGTGGTCGTTCCAGGGGTGTTGATGCGGCTGCGGGGGGCAGGCGTTGGGGCGTACGGTGGGGGCCCCGGAGAGGGTGTGCGTGAGGGCGGAGTGCCGCCTGGAGAGTCGTCTCTTTCATCCCGTACTGTGGCTTTTGTCGTCAGGGTAGTAAGCCAGACGCGGCTCTTGGGGAAGGGACTTGAAGGACTTGATGGAGCGCACCGTCGTCCGCTGTGCCGATGGGCACGTGTTCACCGCCACCTCGTTCCCGATGCAGCAGGCCGAGCGACTCGGCCCCGGTCGGCTCGTCCGATGTCCGCGGTGTGCGCGGCTGCGGAGTGCCGTGCCCGTGGGTGCTCGGAAGGGGTAGCGCGGCAGCGGTGGCGAAGACGCGGTAGCACAGAAGCAGAGCGGGATCGGGCGCGCGGCGCGGCGGCGGTTGTCGTTGCTCCGCGCGCCTTGCGTATCCTCGGTGCGTGCTTCTCTCAGACAAGGACATCCGGGCCGAGATCGACGCCGGTCGGGTGCGGATCGATCCGTTCGACGACTCCATGGTGCAGCCGTCGAGCATCGACGTGCGCCTCGACCGCTACTTCCGGGTGTTCGAGAATCACCGGTACCCGCACATCGACCCCTCCGTCGAGCAGGTGGATCTGACCCGGCTCGTGGAGCCGGAGGGCGACGAGCCCTTCATCCTGCATCCCGGGGAGTTCGTGCTGGCCAGTACGTACGAGGTCATCACGCTGCCGGACGATCTCGCCTCACGGCTCGAGGGCAAGAGCTCGCTCGGGCGGCTCGGCCTCGTCACGCACTCGACCGCCGGGTTCATCGACCCGGGCTTCTCGGGGCACGTGACGCTGGAGCTGAGCAATCTCGCGACCCTGCCGATCAAGCTGTGGCCGGGGATGAAGATCGGGCAGCTGTGCATGTTCCGGCTGACCTCGCCGGCCGAGCACCCGTACGGCAGCGAGCGCTACGGGTCCCGTTACCAGGGCCAGCGGGGGCCGACCGCCTCCCGGTCCTTCCTCAATTTCCACCGGACCCAGGTATGAGCGGCAAGAACGCAGGCGGGACGCACGCATGAGTGATGTTCGGGAGAATCTGACCTACGAGCAGTTCGGCGTCGCCGTGCGCGAGCTGGCCCAGGCCGTCGCCGACGACGGGTACGAGCCGGACATAGTGCTGTCCATCGCGCGCGGCGGTGTCTTCGTCGCGGGCGGGCTCGCGTACGCGCTCGACTGCAAGAACATCCACCTCGTGAACGTGGAGTTCTACACGGGGGTCGGGACCACGCTCGACATGCCCGTCATGCTCGCGCCGGTCCCCAACGTCATCGACTTCTCCGACAAGAAGGTCCTCATCACCGACGACGTCGCCGACACCGGCAAGACGCTCAAGCTGGTGCGGGACTTCTGCCTCGACACGGTCGCCGAGGTCCGCAGCGCGGTGATCTATGAGAAGTCGCACTCCCTCGTCCAGTGCGAGTACGTGTGGAAGCGCACCGACGAGTGGATCAACTTCCCGTGGAGCGTGCTTCCTCCCGTCGTACGTCGGGAAGGACAGGTGCTCGACGCCTGACGGGTGACGGGCGACGACCGAGGGCCCCGGCGTGATGTCGTCACACCGGGGCCCTCGGCCCGCACGGGAGCCGGAACGGCTAGAACGTGCCGAGCTTCACGATCGACAGCAGGGCGATCAGCTGGATCGCCGACGCGCCGAGTGCCTTCGGCCAGGGCAGGTCGTGGGAGCGGCTGACCATCAGGGTCAGCAGGGCGCCGGCCGCGATCCAGGTGGCCCAGCCGAGGATCTGGACGAAGGGTGCGTCGCCGCCGGCGAACATCGCGACGACCAGGCGCGGGGCGTCCGTGAGGGACATGATCAGCATGGACAGGCCGACGGTCGGCTGCCAGGCGCCGTCGCCGCCGAGCTGGCGGGCCAGGGTGTGGGTGACCACGCCCAGGACGAACGCGCTGAGCACCAGCGCCACCGCCGTCGTCAGGACGATCGGGATGGCGTTGGAGAGGGTGGCGTTGATCGCCTCCTCGCGGGCGCCGTCGAAGCCGAAGACGGCCAGCAGCCCGTAGAGGAACGTCACGATGAGCGCCGGGGCCCACATCGCGTAGTCCCGCATCTGGAGGAAGGTCTGGTTGGGCGCGAGGACGACGCCCTTCAGCAGGTCCTTCCAGTGCAGGCGGGGGCCGACCGGGCCGGGCGCGGGGGCGGAACCGGCGCGGTAGGTGTCGCCCTGGTTGTAGGGGTCGTCGACCGTGAACGCCTGGGTGTGGCCCGGGTTGTTGGCCGCGTACGGGTCGTAGGGGGCCTGCTGGGGGTGCCCGCCGTGGCCACCGGGTCCGTAGCCGCCGTCGCCGAAGTACTCCGGCTCGCCGTGGCCGCCACCGTGACCACCGTGACCGCCGCCATGGCCGCCGCCGTGTGCCTGCGGCCACGGGGATCCGCCGGCGGCGCCACCTCCGTACGGCGGCTGCGGGTACGGCTGCCGAGGCGTCGCCGGGCCGCCGTACGACGGTCCCTGGGGCGCCTGCTGTCCGTACGGGGGGCGTTGCGGTCGCGCGTTTGGAGCGCCGTTGTCCCGGCCGCGTCCGATCCTGAATCCAGCCACGCCTTCGAACGTACCTGTTCCCGGAGAGTGACGTGCGGGGCCCGGCCGATCGGGGGGTCCTTTGCGGCCGAGCTGTGACATCCCCTACGGGGGTTCCCCGAGGCCTCCCCCGGGTCCGACCGGCGGGAACGGCGCGTTCGCCCGCCGGCCCCCTACGGGGTCAGGAACTGCGACGTCGAGAACGTGACCGCGGCCCGTGCCGTCACCAGGCCCTTCGCCGTGCCCCGGTGGACCTCGACGGTGTCCTCGGTGTCCCCCCGGTATGTCCGCAGCACCAGGTCGGCCAGGCCGTCGCCGTCGAAGTCGCCGGTCGTCAGCACCCGTGTCGTGCCCGCCGAAGAGGGCCGTACCGTGACCACGTCCCGCGTCGTGGGGCCCGTCTCGCGGCCGGCGTGGACGCGTACTTGGGAGCCGCTGGAGACCAGTTCGCTCAGGCCGTCGCCGTCGAAGTCGGCGGCGTCGAGCATCGAGCCCGGGGTGTCGAGGGTGCCGCGTGCCCCGGTGGGCAGGTCGTAGCGCAGGGCGGTGCCGTCCAGCGTGCCCACGGCCGCGTCCAGCGCCTTGCCCCTGCCGAAGGCGCCGAGGGCGACGTCGATGCCGGTGGGCAGGGTGACCCCGGTGCGGTCGGGGCCGTCGGGACCGCCGAGGACGACGGCCGCCTTGCCGGTGCCCGCCGAGACGCGGACGACCAGGTCGTCGTAGCCGTCGCGGTTCACGTCGGCGGCCGGGCCGGCCGGTGCCTCGCCGGGGGAGGGGACGGGCGCGCCGGCCCGGTGCGGGGCGCCCTTGCGGGTGAAGGGGCCGCGCAGATAGCTGAGGCGGCCGGCCGAGGCGTGGACGACCAGGTCCTGGGCACCGTCGCCGTCGAAGTCGCCGCACACCGGGCGTTCGGGCCAGTCGTTGCCGTACCGGGCCCGGTCGGGGACGGTCAGCGGGACCGCGCGGCCGGCCGGCCCGGTCGGGGAGCCGAAGAGGATCTGGAGGGGGACCGGGGGGCGGCCCTGGCCGTCGTAGGGCGGGTCGGTGGTGACCACCAGGTCGGTGAAGCCGTCGCCGTCGAGGTCGCAGCCGGCCTCCGCCTCGAAGACGGCCGGCGACTGACCGTCCACCGGCGCCGCGTACTTCTCGGGAGTGAGCAACTGCCGGGCCCCCGGCACCAGTCCGCGGGGCGAGCCGTAGACGATGCCGATGCCGGCGTCGTCCGCGTGGCTCTCCGCCGTGACCAGGTCGTCGAGGACCAGGTCGCGGTGGCCGTCGCCGTTGAAGTCGTCGGGGACCTCGCTGCCTTCGCCGCGCGGGACGGGGAGCAGGGCGGGGGCCTGGGCGGCGCGTACGGGGGTGGGCTCGGCGGCGTCCTCGGCCGCGGGGGCCGGGCCGTGGCCGCAGGCGGTGAGCAGCAGCAGGCAGCCGGCGGCGGCTGTGCCGGTCAGGCCGCTTGTCAGGGTGCTTCTTCGCAGGCGCACCGTTCACCTCGTCCGTATCGACCCGTATCACCATCACCGACAACGACCGGGTAATGATGCACGTGTTCGACATACGGCGACACCCCCGGGTTCGCGGGGAACCCGGGGGTGTCGGTCGAGAGGCCGGCTGCCGGGGGTTACTTCACCGGCTCCGGCGTCGGCTCGTTCTCCGGCTCCGGCTCGCCGGTCGGGTCGGCCGGGGTCTTGACGGAGTCCAGCAGGAGCTGGGCGACGTCGACGACCTGGATGGACTCCTTCGCCTTGCCGTCGTTCTTCTTGCCGTTGACCGAGTCGGTGAGCATGACGAGGCAGAAGGGGCAGGCGGTGGAGACGATGTCCGGGTTGACGGACAGGGCCTCGTCGACGCGCTCGTTGTTGATGCGCTTGCCGATCCGCTCCTCCATCCACATCCGCGCGCCGCCGGCGCCGCAGCAGAAGCCGCGCTCCTTGTGGCGGTGCATCTCCTCGTTCCGGACGCCCGGGACGGCGGCGATGATCTCGCGCGGCGGGGTGTAGATCTTGTTGTGGCGGCCCAGGTAGCAGGGGTCGTGGTAGGTGATGATGCCCTCGACCGGGGTGACCGGGGTCAGCTTGCCCTCGTCGACGAGGTGCTGGAGCAGCTGGGTGTGGTGGACGACCTCGTAGTCGCCGCCGAGCTGCGGGTACTCGTTGCCGAGGGTGTTGAGGCAGTGCGGGCAGGTGGCGACGATCTTCTTCGCCGACCTGGGCTTCGCCGACTCGGGCACGACCTTGCCGTCGTCGTCCATCTCCTCGCCGAAGGCGGCGTTGAGGGTCATGACGTTCTCCATGCCGAGCTCCTGGAACAGGGGCTCGTTGCCCAGGCGGCGGGCGGAGTCGCCGGTGCACTTCTCGTCGCCGCCCATGATCGCGAACTTGACGCCCGCGATGTGCAGCAGCTCGGCGAAGGCCTTGGTGGTCTTCTTGGCGCGGTCCTCCAGGGCGCCGGCGCAGCCGACCCAGTAGAGGTACTCGACCTCGGTGAGGTCCTCGATGTCCTTGCCGACGACCGGGACCTCGAAGTCCAGCTCCTTGAGCCACTCCAGGCGCTGCTTCTTGGCCAGGCCCCAGGGGTTGCCCTTCTTCTCCAGGTTCTTGAGCATCGTGCCCGCCTCGGACGGGAACGCCGACTCGATCATGACCTGGTAGCGGCGCATGTCGACGATGTGGTCGACGTGCTCGATGTCGACGGGGCACTGCTCGACGCAGGCGCCGCAGGTGGTGCAGGACCACAGGACGTCCGGGTCGATGACGCCCTGCTCCTCCAGGGTGCCGATCAGCGGGCGCTCGGCCTCCGCGAGGGCGGCGGCGGGGACACCGGCGAGCTGCTCCTCGGACGCCTTCTCCTCGCCCTCCATCGTCTTGCCGCCGCCGGCCAGCAGGTAGGGGGCCTTGGCGTGCGCGTGGTCGCGCAGGGACATGATCAGGAGCTTGGGGGAGAGCGGCTTGCCGGTGTTCCAGGCGGGGCACTGCGACTGGCAGCGGCCGCACTCGGTGCAGGTGGAGAAGTCCAGCAGGCCCTTCCAGGAGAACTGCTCGACCTGGGAGACGCCGAAGACGTCGTCGTCACCGGGGTCGGTGAAGTCGATCGGCTTGCCGCCCGAGGTCATCGGGAGCAGCGCGCCGAGCGCGGTGCCGCCCTTCGCGTCGCGCTTGAACCAGATGTTCGGGAAGGCCAGGAAGCGGTGCCAGGCGACGCCCATGTCGGTCTTCAGGGCGACCGTGATCATCCAGATGAAGGAGGTCGCGATCTTCAGCGCGGCGAAGAAGTAGACGAGGTTCTGGAGCGTTCCGAGGTCCGCGTCCCGGAGCGCGGAGACGACCGGGTACGAGATGAAGAACGACGCCTCGTAGCCGTCGACGTGGTGGAGGGCGCCCTCCAGCGCGTGCAGCATGAAGATGCAGACGCCGACGATGAGGATGACGGCCTCGACGAAGTACGCCTGGCCGAAGTTGGAGCCGGCGAAGCGGGACTTGCGCCCCGGCTTGCGCGGGTGGGACAGCTGCCGGATGCCGATGAGCACCAGGATGCCGAGCACCGTCATCGTGCCGATGAACTCGACGAAGACGTTGTACGGCGCCCAGTCGCCGATGACCGGCAGGATCCAGTCGGCCTGGAAGAGCTGGCCGACGGCGTTGACGATCGTCAGCAGCAGGGAGAAGAAACCGACCGCGACGAACCAGTGCGCCACCCCGACGATGCCCCAGCGGTTCATCCGGGTGTGGCCGAGGAACTCCCTGACCACGGTGACGGTGCGGTCCACGGGGTCGTTGGTCCGCGTTCCGGCCGGCACCGGCTGGCCCAGCCGCATGTAGGTGACGATCTGCAGGACGGCGCGGCCGAACAGTGCGACGCCGACCACGATCAGGACCAGCGACACGATGATCGCGGCGAGTTGCATTTGGGGGCTCCTCGGGCCTGCGAGGTTACGAGGGTCGGTATTACTAAGCGGTAACTTAATCAGTCCGTTTGAGACTACCCCCATCCTCCGCCGCACTGTAGTCGGACGTGCGGTGATCTGCGTCGCTGAGGCGACCCTGACCCCGATGTGTCCCAGGTGTCCCGTGGGGCAACCGGAGATCCGGTCGGTGCGTCCTTCCGGGCGGCGATTTTTCCGGTTCGCCGGATCGTGAGCGTGGAGAACCCGCAGGTCAGTGCGCCGTTGCGTGTAAGGAACGGATAAGAGTTGAGCCGACTCGGCTCACCTCTGTTGACCCAGTGCCGGGCGTCATGCACACTTGAGCCTGTTCCACTCAAGTCAGCTGGAGGTTATTCACCATGGCACGTGCGGTCGGCATCGACCTGGGCACGACTAACTCCGTCGTCAGCGTTCTGGAGGGCGGCGAGCCCACCGTCATCACCAACGCCGAGGGCGCCAGGACCACGCCGTCCGTCGTCGCCTTCGCCAAGAACGGTGAGGTGCTCGTCGGCGAGGTCGCCAAGCGCCAGGCGGTCACGAACGTCGACAGGACCATCCGCTCGGTCAAGCGCCACATGGGCACCGACTGGAAGGTCAACCTGGACGGCAAGGACTTCAACCCGCAGCAGATCAGCGCCTTCGTGCTGCAGAAGCTGAAGCGGGACGCCGAGTCCTACCTGGGCGAGAAGGTGACCGACGCGGTCATCACCGTCCCGGCGTACTTCAACGACGCCGAGCGCCAGGCCACCAAGGAGGCCGGTGAGATCGCGGGCCTCAACGTCCTGCGCATCGTCAACGAGCCGACCGCCGCCGCGCTGGCGTACGGCCTGGACAAGGACGAGCAGGTCATCCTGGTCTTCGACCTCGGTGGCGGTACGTTCGACGTCTCGCTGCTCGAGATCGGCGACGGCGTCGTCGAGGTGAAGGCCACCAACGGTGACAACAACCTCGGTGGTGACGACTGGGACCAGCGCGTCGTCGACTACCTGGTCAAGCAGTTCCAGTCCGGCCACGGCGTGGACCTCGGCAAGGACAAGATGGCCCTCCAGCGCCTGCGCGAGGCCGCCGAGAAGGCCAAGATCGAGCTGTCCTCGTCCACCGAGACCACGATCAACCTGCCCTACATCACGGCCTCCGCCGAGGGCCCGCTGCACCTGGACGAGAAGCTCACCCGGGCCCAGTTCCAGCAGCTGACCTCCGACCTGCTGGAGCGCTGCAAGACGCCGTTCCACAACGTCATCAAGGACGCCGGCATCCAGCTGTCCGAGATCGACCACGTCGTTCTCGTCGGCGGCTCCACCCGCATGCCCGCCGTCGCCGAGCTCGTCAAGGAGCTGACCGGCGGCAAGGACGCCAACAAGGGCGTCAACCCGGACGAGGTCGTCGCCATCGGCGCCGCCCTGCAGGCCGGTGTCCTCAAGGGCGAGGTCAAGGACGTCCTGCTGCTCGACGTCACCCCGCTGTCCCTCGGCATCGAGACCAAGGGCGGCATCATGACCAAGCTGATCGAGCGGAACACGACGATCCCGACCAAGCGCTCGGAGATCTTCACCACCGCCGAGGACAACCAGCCCTCCGTGCAGATCCAGGTCTACCAGGGCGAGCGCGAGATCGCGGCGTACAACAAGAAGCTCGGGATGTTCGAGCTGACCGGTCTGCCGCCGGCGCCCCGCGGCGTCCCGCAGATCGAGGTCGCCTTCGACATCGACGCCAACGGCATCATGCACGTGACCGCGAAGGACCTGGGCACGGGCAAGGAGCAGAAGATGACCGTCACCGGCGGCTCCTCGCTGCCGAAGGACGAGGTCGACCGGATGCGCCAGGAGGCCGAGAAGTACGCGGAGGAGGACCACGCCCGCCGCGAGGCCGCCGAGTCCCGCAACCAGGGCGAGCAGCTCGTCTACCAGACGGAGAAGTTCCTCAAGGACAACGAGGACAAGGTCCCCGGCGAGGTGAAGACCGAGGTCGAGGGTGCCGTCGCCGAGCTGAAGGAGAAGCTCAAGGGCGAGGACACCGCCGAGATCCGCACCGCCACCGAGAAGGTCGCCGCCGTCTCGCAGAAGCTGGGCCAGGCCATGTACGCCGACGCCCAGGCCGCGCAGGCCGCCGGCGGCGAGGCCCCGGGCGCCGGTGCCGACGCGGGCGCCGGTGACAAGGCCGACGACGACGTCGTCGACGCCGAGATCGTGGACGACGAGCGCAAGGACGGTGCCGCGTGACGGAGGAGACCCCGGGTTTTGAGGAGAAGCCCGACGTCCCCTCCGGCGCCACCCCTGACGACGCCGAGCCGCAGGCCGCCTCCGAAGAGGGGGCGGCCCCGGCCGGGGACGCGAGTGAGAACGCGGGCCTGGTGGCCCAGCTGGACCAGGTGCGCACCGCGCTCAACGAGCGCACGGCGGACCTCCAGCGACTCCAGGCCGAGTACCAGAACTACCGCCGCCGGGTGGAGCGGGACCGGGTCGCGGTCAAGGAGGTCGCCGTCGCGAACCTCCTGTCCGAACTGCTTCCCGTACTCGACGACATCGGCCGTGCCCGGGAGCACGGCGAGCTGGTCGGCGGCTTCAAGTCGGTCGCGGACTCGCTGGAGACGGTCATCGCCAAGATGGGCCTCCAGCAGTTCGGCAAGGAGGGCGAGCCCTTCGACCCGACGATCCACGAGGCCCTGATGCACTCCTACGCACCGGACGTCACCGAGACGACGTGCGTGGCGATCCTGCAGCCCGGGTACCGGATCGGCGAACGCACCATCCGCCCCGCGCGGGTGGCGGTCGCCGAGCCGCAGCCGGGCGCCCAGACGGTCAAGCCGGCCGAGGCCGGCCCCGAGGGGCAGGACGGCTCCGACGCGGACGACGGCGCCGGGACCAAGGAGAGCGGTGGCCCGGACGAGGGCTGAGCTCGAAGTGACGGACAGGGCACGAGAGGAGGGACGTCGGGGATGAGTACGAAGGACTTCATCGAGAAGGACTACTACAAGGTTCTCGGCGTCCCCAAGGACGCCACCGAGGCCGAGATCAAGAAGGCGTACCGGAAGCTCGCCCGCGAGAACCACCCGGACGCCAACAAGGGGAACGTCAAGGCGGAGGAGCGCTTCAAGGAGATCTCCGAGGCCAACGACATCCTCGGTGACCCCAAGAAGCGCAAGGAGTACGACGAGGCCCGCAGCCTCTTCGGCAACGGCGGGTTCCGGCCCGGACCGGGCGCGGGCGGCGGCGGCACCTTCAACTTCGACCTGGGCGACCTCTTCGGAGGCGGCGCCCAGGGCGGGGGCCAGAGCGGCGCCGGCGGTTTCGGCGGCGGCCTCGGGGACGTGTTCGGCGGCCTGTTCAACCGCACCGGCGGCTCACCGGGCACCGGTACGCGCACGCAGCCGCGGCGCGGGCAGGACATCGAGTCCGAGGTCACCCTGAGCTTCATCGAGGCGATCGAGGGCGCGACCGTGCCGCTCAGGATGTCCTCGCAGGCGCCCTGCAAGGCCTGTTCGGGCACCGGCGACAAGAACGGCACGCCGCGCGTGTGCCCGACCTGCGTCGGCACCGGGCAGGTCGCGCGGGGCTCGGGCGGCGGCTTCTCGCTCACCGACCCGTGCCCCGACTGCAAGGGCCGCGGCCTGATCGCCGAGGACCCCTGCGAGGTCTGCAAGGGCTCCGGACGCGCCAAGTCCTCGCGGACGATGCAGGTCCGCATCCCCGCCGGGGTGTCGGACGGGCAGCGCATCCGGCTGCGCGGCAAGGGCACGCCGGGCGAGCGGGGCGGCCCGGCGGGCGACCTGTACGTGGTCGTGCACGTCAAGGAACACCCCGTCTTCGGCCGCCGGGGCGACAACCTCACCGTCACCGTCCCGGTCACCTACGCCGAGGCGGCCCTCGGCGGCGAGATCCGGGTCCCGACCCTGGGCGGTCCGCCCGTCACTCTGAAGCTGCCGGCCGGCACGCCGGGCGGCCGCACCATGCGGGCCAGGGGCAAGGGCGCGGTCCGCAAGGACGGCACCCGCGGCGACCTCCTGGTCACCGTGGAGGTGAGTGTTCCGAAGGACCTGACGGGGAAGGCTCGTGACGCGCTCGAGGCGTATCGCGAGGCGACCGCGGACGAGGATCCGCGGGCGGAGTTGTTCCAGGCCGCGAAGGGAGCTTGACGGGAATGGACGGTCGTCGACGCAACCCGTACGAACTGACCGAGGACACCCCGGTCTACGTCATCTCGGTGGCGGCCCAGCTCTCCGGACTGCACCCGCAGACCCTGCGGCAGTACGACCGTCTCGGCCTGGTCTCCCCGGACCGCACGGCCGGCCGGGGCCGGCGCTACTCGGCCCGCGACATCGAACTGCTCCGGCAGGTCCAGCAGTTGTCGCAGGACGAGGGCATCAACCTGGCCGGAATCAAGCGCATCATCGAGCTGGAGAACCAGGTCGCCGCGCTCCAGGCCCGGGCGGCCGAGCTGGCCGCCGCGCTCGACGGCGCGGCCACGGCGATGCGTCAGCGCGAGGCCGCGGTGCACGCTTCCTACCGCCGTGACCTGGTCCCTTACCAAGAGGTACAGCAGACCAGCGCCTTGGTGGTCTGGCGCCCCAAGCGCCACGGACAGTCCTCGGACTGACCCGGACCGCCAGACGGCACAAGGGAATACGACCGCGACAGCCCCGGAGGACCGCCCCGTCCTCCGGGGCTGGTTCACAACGGTGCTGTCTCATTGGTCTAGTACTTCTTGACGATTTGGTGAAGACAGCGTTGGCTTCCTTCACCAGGGTCGCCAGGGTCACCGGAGTTGCCCGGATTCCCCGGATTCCCCGGATTCCCCGGTTCACCAACCACGCCCGTGTGTCGGAAGGCAAAGCGCAGTGAGTAGCCGTGCCCGTCGTATCGCCATATCCGTGGCCGCGTCCCTGATGACCTTCTCGCTGGCCTCCTGCGGTGTGCTCGGCGCATCGGAGAGCAGCGACGACGCGAGCCCGACCAAGGGGAACGACCTCACCGTCGGCCTGCTGCTGCCGGAGAAGGAGAACACGCGCTACGAGCAGTTCGACTACCCCTTCTTCAAGGCCAAGGTCGGCGACCTCACGCGCGACCAGGGCAATGTCAAGTACGCCAACGCCGAGGCCAGCGCCACCAAGCAGGCCGACCAGATGCAGCAGATGATCAACGACAAGGTCGACGTGATCGTGCTGGACGCGGTCGACGCGCACGCCATCGCGGACGGTGTGCAGAAGGCGAAGGACGCCGGCATTCCCGTCATCGCCTACGACCGGCTGGCCGAGGGCCCGATCGACGCCTACATCTCCTTCGACAACGAGCTGGTCGGCGAGGTCCAGGGCCGCTCGCTCATCGAGGCGCTCGGCGGCGACCCGTCCAGCTCCGAGAAGATCGTCATGATGAACGGCTCGTCCATCGACCCGAACGCCAAGCAGTTCAAGGCGGGCGCGCTCTCCGAGCTGAACGGCAAGGTGACGATCGCCCAGTCCTTCGACACCAAGGACTGGAAGCCGGAGAACGCCGAGGCGAACATGACCGAGGCGATCGGGAAGATCGGCAAGAAGAACATCGCGGGCGTCTACTCCGCCAACGACGGCATGGCCGGCGGCATCATCAAGGCCCTCGAGGACGCGGGCGTCACGGACCTGCCCCCGATCACCGGTCAGGACGCGGAACTCTCTGCGGTGCAGCGGATCGTCACCGGCGAGCAGTACATGAGCGTGTACAAGTCCTATCCGCAGGAGGCCGAGAACGCCGCGGAGATGGCCGTGGCGCGGGTCCAGGGCCGTGACATCCAGTTCGAGGCGCTCGCCCGCGACAAGGTCGCCAGCCCCACCCACAAGGGCATCCCCGCCCAGCTCGTCCCCGTCGTCGCCCTCACCAAGGACAACATCGAGGACACGGTCATCGCGGACGGCTTCTACAAGGTCAGCGACATCTGCACCGCCAAGTACGCGGCCGCGTGCGCGGAGGCCGGACTGAAGTAGTCCGTTTCCCGTCCCGTTCCCGTTTCCCGTCCCGTCCCCGGGGCCCGGGGTATTTGGTCGGCAACCGGTACATTTCGTCCCCCGCGCCGAGCGGAGCCTTGTTGCGGAGCCGGTCCCGGCCGCGCATAGTTGCGCTGCGGAAGAGCCGGAACCGGGGGTGGGATGGGCGATGGCCGGGCACGGGGCTCAGGAGCACCCGCACGGGGCCGACCGGCTGTGCGCGGCCGGGGACCGCGTGTACTCCCGGGCCGTACGGCGCGGGAGGGTGCCGCGGCAGGACGCGGAACCGGTGCCCTGCCTGCTGGAACTGGCCCTGCTGCACCCCGACCCCGACGACATGGACTGGCTGGTGCCGACCTCTCCGCAGGAGGTCATGACGCGGCTGCTGCGCGGGGTCCACGACGAGGTCAGCGCCAGTCAGCGGCGGGTGGGCTCGGCCGTGGAGGCCTTCGAGTGGTACGCGGACCTCGGCCGGCTGCTCCAGCCCCCGGCAGGACCGGAGGGAACGGCGATCCGGGTCCTCGACGGTCTCTCCCGCATCCAGGCCGCGATGGACGAGGCGACGCAGGCCTGTACGACGGAGGTCCTCACCGTCCAGCCCGGCGGCATCCGGCGCGAGCACGAGCTGTCGGAGGGGCTGCACCGGGCGCTGGCGCTGCGCGGGCGCGGGGTGCGGATGCGGGACCTCTACACGCACGTGGCCCGGCACGGCCAGGGTCTGCTCAACTACCTCGAACTCATGGGTGACGCGGTCGAGGCCCGCACCCTGGACGAGGTCATCGACCGCCTCATCCTCTTCGACCGCACGGTCGCCTTCATCCCCGCCAACACCGACCGCACGATGGCCCTGGAGCTGCGCCACCCCGGCCTGATCGCCTACCTGGTCACGGTCTTCGAACGCCTCTGGCGCCTTGCGATCCCGCTCACCGCCCCCCTCCCCGACACCGGCATCGAGGGCATCTCCCACCGCGAGCAGTCCATCGCGGCGCTCCTCGCCGAGGGCCATCAGGACGCGGTGATCGCGGAGCGCCTCGGCATCAGCGTCCGCACGGCCCGCGCCCACATCGCCCGCCTCTCGGAGACCCTGGGCGCCGCCAGCCGCACGCAGTTGGGCGTCCGCATCGCCCAGGCAGGCCTCGACGGCTCCCCGCGGCCCGCCCCGGCCCCCGTCATCCTTCCCGGTCGAGAATCCCCGACTGCCCGATGAGATACCCGAGCTGAGCCCGGCTCTCGCTGCCGAGGGTGGCGGCGAGCTTGGCGATGTGGACGCGGGCGGTACGGACGTTCATGCCGAGGCGTTCGGCGACGTCGGTGTCGGTGTGGCCCTCGACGAGGAGGGCGGCTATGGCGCGTTGGCGGGGGGTGATGCCGTTGAGCGTGGGCTGGTGGACGGCCCGGGGGTGCATGGGGGTGGCGAGGCGCCAGAGGCGGTCGAACGTCGTGGTCAGGTAGGTGACGAGGGCCGGCTGACGAACTTCCAGGGCGAGACTGCGGTCGGTGTTGGCGGGGATGAAGGCCACCGTGCGGTCGATGATGATCAGGCGGTCGGTGACCTCGTCCAGGGTGCGGGCCTGCACGTCACCGCGCAGTTGTTCATAGCGTGCCAGGATCGGCGGGGCGTGGCGCAAGGTGTGCTGGTAGAGGGCGCGGATGCGGCCCCCGCGGTCCAGCAGCTCCTGGTCCCGTCGCAAGGCGGCGTCCCTGAAACGCGCCTTGGACGGTGTGTAGCTGTTGTGCGGCTGGATGGCCAGGACCTCGGTCGCATGGGTCATGGACTTGTCGAGGACGGTACTGATGTGGTCCTTCTCGCTGTGGACCGTGATCAGGGGGTCGGTCGGTGAGGTGTTGTACCGCGTGCTTACTCGCATCAGCGGCTCGAAGCTCTCCGCCAGCCGCTCGGAGCGTCTGCGTTCGTCCGCGACGCGGTCCTCCGAGGAACGCAACAGCTTGTGCAGCGCCACGGCGGGGGACACGGGTTCCAGCCAGTCCACGTCGTCCAGGGCCGGCCGGAGCAGGCCGTAGGCGGCGAGGCAGGGCGTCGACCGGGCCTCCGTCGTTCGCAACCGCCCTTCGCGCAGTGCCCGTACGTAGACTTCGGTCCCCTCCGCGCACAACTCCTCGGGTCCGTGCGTCGAGTGCGGGGCGGGGCCGGCCGGTCTCCGTCGGTCGTACGCCTCCTCGGTCACAGTTTCCCCTCCTCCACGGGCCCTTGTTGTCCCTGCTCCAGGATCCCGGACTGAGCGATGAGATAGCCGAGTTGGGCGCGGCTGCCGCTGCCGAGAACCGACGCGAGTTTCGCGATGTGGGCCCGGCACGTGCGCACGTTCATGCCCAGGCGCCGGGCGATGGCCTCGTCGACGTGGCCCTCCACCAGGAGCTTGGCGATCGAGTGCTGGATGTCGGTGATGCCGTCGGGAGCCGTCTCGTAGGGGGCCCCGGCGGTGAGCGGAACCGCTCGGCTCCAGATGAACTCGAAAACCTTGATCAGATAGCGGACGAGGCCCGGGTGCCGGATCTCCAGGGCGACCTGCCGGTCGTCCCGGATGGGAATGAAGGCCACGGTCTCGTCGCAGATGATGAGACGCTCGACCAGTTCGTCGATGGTGCGGTACTCGGCCTTCCCGTTGGGGAACTGGTCCACGTAGGCGAGGCGCTCGGGGCTGTAGCGTGCCGTGTGCTGGTAGAGCGTTCTGATCCGTACCCCTCGTTCGATCAGGGTCCTGTCACGCTCCAGTGCTTCGATGAGGCGGCGCTCGGGGTGCCGGGCGCTCGGCTGCACGGTGAGCATCTCGTTGAGGCACTGGTCCGTGGCCAGGTCGAGGGCCGCGTTGATGCGGTCGAGACCTTCCAGCACGGTGATCGAGTGCGTCGGCGCGGCGCCCTGCGCACTGAGGGCCATGAAGGGTTCGAATGCGGCGGCCAGCTCGATGGAGGTGCGCCTGCGTTCCGATATCTCGTGCTCGATGGGATTCAGCCGCCGGGCGAGGGCGACCGCCGGGGACACGGGAAGCAGCCAGTTTGCGTCGTCAGGATCGGGATGGAGCAGGGCGAACTCCATCAGACACGGGACGGACTCCGCCTCGCCCCGGGCTATACGTCCAGTGCGCAGGGCGTTCGCGTAGAGGCGCCCACCCTCCTCGCACAGGTCCGTAATGGCATGGGGATGTGTCGCTTTGGCCTGATTTGTTGTCAAATCTCCACCCCCCAGGGTCCTGAACGTGCAGGAACATGATGCACCGATTGTGTGGCCATGACGTGCCTGAATGAGCCATCGTCTTATCCGACGGGGGAAGAGGGGACCTTCAAGTGAGGACGAAGCCGACTATGTCTAAGAGAATGCTTCGCTCGGTGCTTGTCGCCGCCTTCTCCGCCGTTGTGGCCTTCGGAACACTGAGTGGCCTCTCCGTCGAGAAGGGTGACGCTCGAGCGGACAGCGCCTGGTCGCTGGCTGCGACGACTGCCTCGCCCGCCGGCGACGAGACGGCAGCCGTCACGGACGACAGTGCGTGGTCTTGACATGACGACACCACCCGACGACCGCTCCTTCCGGCGAGAAATGGCCACCGCCTACCGCTCCGGCTGGCACTTCATCGACCTGGTCACCGCGATCCCGCACGCCGGTGACTCCCTGATGGTGACCGTCTTCGGCGAGCCGGTCGTCGTCACGCTGGACGAGGACGGCGACGTGCGGGCGTACCGGTGTCTGCGGCGGCCTCGGGGGGCGCCGCAGCCAGTGCGGTGTGCCATCCGGTACGGAATGATCTTTGTGAACCTGGACCAGCGGGACCACCGGCTCGAGCAGCCGGACGTCCCCGAAGTGAGGACCATCTCGGCCACCCCCCGCAGCGCCTGACGCGATTCCCCCGTCGTAACAAATCGCTCAGGTGCTTCCCCCCGGCAGCGGCGTCACCGTGACCTGAACACGGTGACGCCGCTGTCGCATGTGCGGACATCTCGCGAAATCCACTGGTTCCACGGATGACCGAAAAGGCACTCGTGCGGCACGGCCGGCCCTTGCCTCATCACCCTGGTGTCCCCCCGGCGGATACGCGTGGACCCGACCTTGAGTGGAATGGACTCAACTTTGTGTACGCTGGATGAGTCAGCACTGGGAGACTGGAAACAGGCCGGACCGCCGACGGCCGACGCGAGGAGGAGAACCGGAACGTGGACGCCGAGCTGACCAACCGGAGCCGGGACGCGATCAACGCGGCCAGCAACCGGGCCGTGACCGAGGGGAACGCCGACCTCACCCCCGCCCATCTGCTCCTCGCGCTGCTCCAGGGGCAGGACAACGAGAACATCACCGACCTGCTCGCCGCCGTCGAGGCCGACCTCGCCGCCGTGCGCTCCGGCGCCGAGCGCATCGTCGCCGGGCTGCCCAGCGTCACCGGGTCCACCGTCGCACCCCCGCAGCCCAGCCGTGAGATGCTCGCCGTGGTCGCCGACGCCCAGGCCCGCGCCAAGGAACTCGGGGACGAGTACCTCTCCACCGAGCACCTGCTCCTCGGCATCGCCGCGAAGGGCGGCGCGGCCGGTGAGGTACTGGAGGGGCAGGGAGCGAGTGCGAAGAAGCTGCAGGAGGCCTTCCGCAAGGCGAGGGGAGGGCGCCGCGTGACCACTCCCGACCCCGAGGGCCAGTACAAGGCCCTGGAGAAGTTCGGCACCGACCTCACCGCCGCCGCACGGGACGGAAAGCTCGACCCCGTCATCGGGCGGGACCAGGAGATCCGGCGCGTCGTACAGGTGCTGAGCCGGCGGACCAAGAACAACCCCGTGCTCATCGGCGAGCCCGGCGTCGGCAAGACCGCCGTCGTCGAAGGGCTCGCCCAGCGGATCGTCAAGGGGGACGTGCCCGAGTCGCTGAATGACAAGCGGCTGGTGGCGCTGGACCTCGGGGCCATGGTCGCCGGGGCCAAGTACCGCGGCGAGTTCGAGGAGCGGCTCAAGACAGTCCTCGCCGAGATCAAGGACTCCGACGGGCAGGTCGTCACCTTCATCGACGAGCTGCACACCGTCGTCGGCGCCGGCGCCGGCGGTGACTCCGCCATGGACGCCGGGAACATGCTCAAGCCGATGCTCGCGCGCGGCGAGCTGCGCATGGTCGGCGCGACCACGCTCGACGAGTACCGGGAGCGGATCGAGAAGGACCCCGCCCTGGAGCGGCGCTTCCAGCAGGTGCTGGTCGCCGAGCCGACCGTCGAGGACTCCATCGCGATCCTGCGCGGGCTCAAGGGACGGTACGAGGCGCACCACAAGGTGCAGATCGCGGACAGCGCGCTCGTGGCCGCCGCCGGCCTCTCCGACCGGTACATCACCTCCCGCTTCCTGCCCGACAAGGCCATCGACCTCGTCGACGAGGCCGCCTCCCGGCTGCGCATGGAGATCGACTCCTCGCCCGTCGAGATCGACGAACTCCAGCGCGCCGTCGACCGGCTGAAGATGGAGGAGCTCGCGATCGGCAAGGAGACCGACGCCGCCTCCCTCGAACGCCTGGAGCGGCTGCGGCGCGACCTCGCCGACAAGGAGGAGGAGCTGCGCGGCCTCAACGCCCGCTGGGAGAAGGAGAAGCAGTCCCTCAACCGGGTCGGCGAGCTGAAGGAGAGGCTCGACGAACTGCGCGGGCAGGCCGAACGCGCCCAGCGCGACGGCGACTTCGACACCGCCAGCAAGCTGCTCTACGGCGAGATCCCGACCCTGGAGCGCGACCTGGAGGCCGCCTCCGAGGCCGAGGAGGAGGTCGCCCGCGACACCATGGTCAAGGAGGAGGTCGGCGCCGACGACATCGCGGACGTCGTCGCCTCCTGGACCGGCATCCCCGCGGGCCGGCTGCTGGAGGGCGAGACGCAGAAGCTGCTGCGCATGGAGGACGAGCTCGGCAAGCGGCTCATCGGCCAGACCGAGGCCGTACGGGCCGTCTCCGACGCCGTACGACGTTCCCGCGCCGGGATCGCCGACCCCGACCGGCCGACCGGGTCGTTCCTCTTCCTCGGCCCGACCGGCGTCGGCAAGACCGAGCTGGCCAAGGCGCTCGCCGACTTCCTCTTCGACGACGAGCGGGCCATGGTCCGCATCGACATGAGCGAGTACAGCGAGAAGCACAGCGTCGCCAGGCTCGTGGGCGCCCCGCCCGGATACGTGGGCTACGAGGAGGGCGGCCAGCTCACCGAGGCCGTGCGGCGGCGGCCGTACACCGTCGTGCTGCTCGACGAGGTGGAGAAGGCGCACCCCGAGGTCTTCGACATCCTGCTCCAGGTGCTCGACGACGGGCGCCTCACCGACGGGCAGGGCCGCACCGTCGACTTCCGCAACACCATCCTGGTGCTCACCTCCAACCTGGGCAGCCAGTACCTGGTCGACCCGACGACCGGCGAGGCGGAGAAGAAGCAGCAGGTCCTGGACGTGGTCAGGGCGTCCTTCAAGCCGGAGTTCCTCAACCGGCTCGACGACCTGGTGGTCTTCTCGGCCCTCAGCAAGGAGGAGCTGAGCCGGATCGCACGGCTGCAGATCAACGGCCTGGCCCGGCGGCTCGCCGAACGCCGCCTCACCCTGGAGGTCACCGACGAGGCCCTGGCCTGGCTGGCGGAGGAGGGCAACGACCCGGCCTACGGCGCCCGCCCGCTGCGCCGCCTCGTGCAGACCGCGATCGGCGACCGGCTCGCCCGGGAGATCCTCTCCGGCGAGATCAAGGACGGCGACACGGTCCGCGTGGACCGCTTCGGCGACGACCTGATCGTGGGCCCGGCGAGCGGCAAGACGCTGTAGCCGACCGCCTCCGTTCCGCCCCGGCGGCCCTCTCATCGGGTTGCCGGGGCCCCGAAGGGGTACCCGACCGGCCGGATCAAGTCAGCCCAGGGCTGACAGGCCCACGGCGGGCTTGCCACGCCCCTCCCCGCATGGGGGAGGATGGCCAGATCCGTACGAAGGGAAATTCACGGTGAGCATCGACCCGTCCTCGATTCCGAACTTCGGGGGCAAGCAGCCCGAGCCGCAGCCCCAAGGACCGGCGGGCCCCGTCGTCCCGGACCAGGATCTCGTGAAGCAGCTCCTCGAGCAGATGGAGCTGAAGTACGTCGTCGACGACGAGGGCGACCTCGCGGCGCCGTGGGAGCAGTTCCGCACGTACTTCATGTTCCGCGGCGAGGGTGACCAGCAGGTCTTCTCGGTGCGGACGTTCTACGACCGGCCCCACCAGATCGACGAGAAGCCCCAGCTCCTGGAGTCGGTCGACGACTGGAACCGGCGCACCCTGTGGCCCAAGGTGTACTCCCACACCCACGACGACGGCACGGTCCGCCTGATCGGCGAGGCGCAGATGCTGATCGGCATGGGCGTCAGCCTGGAGCACTTCGTCTCCTCGACGGTCAGCTGGGTGCGGGCCGCCATCGAGTTCGACCGGTGGCTCGTGGAGCAGCTCGGTCTCGAACAGGACGTCAACGAGTCGGAGAAGCCGACCGACGAGGACGGCGAGTAGTCCGCCCCCGCGGCTGAGTCCCGCAGAGCCCGGCACCCCGTCACCGCGGGGTCCGGGCTCTCGTCGTACCGGTGTGCCTGCTCACGCCGCCGCCGACTTCAGCCGCCGCACCGCCTCCTCCAGCACCGGGGTCCGTTTGCAGAACGCGAACCGCACGAAGGGCGCGCCCGCCTCCCGGTGGTCGTAGAAGACCGCGTTGGGTACGGCGACTACCCCCGCGCGCTCGGGCAGGGAGCGGCAGAAGGCGATGCCGTCGCGCTCGCCGAGCGGGCGGATGTCGGTGGTGACGAAGTAGGTCCCGGCGGGCCGGTACACGCCGAAGCCCGCCTCGGCCAGCCCCGCGGCCAGCAGGTTCCGCTTGGCCTCCATGTCCTCCCGGTAGGCGGCGAAGTACGACTCTGGCAGCGCGAGCGCCTCGGCGACCGCGTACTGGAAGGGGCCCGCGCTGACGTACGTCAGGTACTGCTTGGCCGAGCGGACCGCCGCGAGCAGGGCGGGCGCGGCGGTGACCCAGCCGACCTTCCAGCCGGTGAACGAGAACGTCTTGCCGGCCGACCCGATGGTCACCGTGCGCTCCCGCATCCCCGGGAAGGTAGCGAGCGGGATGTGCTCGGCGGTGTCGAAGACCAGGTGCTCGTAGACCTCGTCGGTCACCACCAGCAGGTCCCGTTCCACGGCCAGCTCGGCGATCGCGGCCAGCTCCTCGCGGGTCAGGACCGTGCCCGTCGGGTTGTGCGGGGTGTTCAGCAGCAGGAGGCGGGTGCGGTCGGTGACCGCGTCGCGCAGCTCGTCCAGGTCCAGGCGGAAGCAGCCCTCCACGCCCGGCGCGTCCCCCGGGTGCGGGCGCAGGGTCACGGGCACGCGCGTACCGCCCGCCATCGCGATGCAGGCCGCGTACGAGTCGTAGTACGGCTCCAGCGCCACGACCTCGTCGCCGGGCTCGACCAGGGCCAGCAGGGCGGCGGCGATGGCCTCCGTGGCGCCGGCGGTGACCAGGACCTCGGTGCCGGGGTCGTAGGTCAGGCCGTAGCGGCGGAGCTGGTGGTCGGCGACGGCGGCGCGCAGCTCGGGGATCCCGGGGCCCGGCGGGTACTGGTTGCCGCGCCCGTCGCGCAGCGCCCGTACGGCGGCCTCGCGGACTTCCTCGGGGCCGTCGGTGTCGGGGAAGCCCTGACCGAGGTTGATCGCCCCGGTCGTCACGGCCAGGGCGGACATCTCGGCGAAGATCGTCGTCCCGAACTCCGCGAGCCGGCGGTTCAGGAGGGGGCGGGCGCTGGAGCTCATCGAGGTCATGGCGGTCATCCTGCGCCGAAGCTCTGGACTTCCTCAACTCTGCTTTGGGGCGTGGCGGCGAAGGGCATCTCCCGTTCACGCCGGTGAGTTCCACGGCGGGATCCACAGGCAACCGATACGCAGCGAGGCGTCCGACGGGGGACTGCTTCGGGGGGCTTCCGGGCGTGCCCGGAAGGGAAGGAGGGCGGAGCCGTGGTCATGGGCATCATCCTGTTCGTGGTCGCAGCCCTGGTGATCAGGGGACTCGTGGTGCGCCGGGGCGCTGCCCGCCGCCCCGTGCGGCGCAGGGGCGGGCGGGCGGCCACGCGCTGGTCCGGCACCGGCGGGGGCGGGGACGGCGGCGGCGACAACAGCTGGTGGGTCGGCGGCGGGGACGGCTCGTCCTCGGGCGGACACCACTCGGGCGGACACCACTCGGGCCACTCCTGCGGTGGCGGCTCGTCCTGCGGAGGCGGGTCGTCCTGCGGGGGAGGGGGCGGCGGATGCGGTGGAGGCAGCTGACACGGGGCAGCTGAGCTCCGGCAGGGGGAACCGCATCCCTCACGGGGCCCGCTCCTGGGCGGGCCCCGCGCTCCCGTCACGAGCGCCCGCCGGGGCCCACTCCCGGTGGGCGCTCCCACGCCCCGGCGCACTCCGTGCGGACGGGGTGTGCGCCACGGTTGAACAGTTGAGCTGTGGAGCCCCCTGAGGGATGGAAACGCCACGAAGTTGGGTAAAAACGCTGTGGCGGCGCCACCGTTCATGATTCGCTCTCCCTCACCAACGCAGCTCCTCGGACGACCTGTTGACCCCCCTCCTGACCGGCCGACTGGGCTGAGCGGGCCGCATCCCCGGCAGTGCCACGGATGCGCATGCCCCACACCTTCCTCTCCTTGTGTGCTTGCGGAGCCGATCCATGCTCACGACCCTGACAACCTCCTACACCGACACCCGCGCAGCCGACCTGGCCTGGGCCCTGGGGCGCGAGCCGCTGCCCGCGCTCGCCTGCCTCGACGTCGAACTGACGGACGCGAAACTGCAGTTGAGACTCCTCGGGGCCTCCCATCAAGTCCTGCTCGAGGAGGAGGGGGGCAGCTGTTCGGAGACGGTGGCGTGCATCCCGGGCAGCAGCACCCCCCTTCCGCTGGGCGTCGCCAAGCGGGTGGGCGACTGGGAGTACGAGTTCGCCGCCCGCGTGGAGGTGCTGACGCCGGGCTCCTTCGCCGGCCGCGCCCAGGAGCTGATCGCCCTCGTCTCCGACCACCCGCACGGCCTGGCCGGGGTCTTCCCGGGCAGTCCGCACGCCTTCACCGCGCTGCTGGCCCAGCGGCACGAGGGGCAGGTGCACTGGCGGACCTGGCACGCCTATCCGCAGGACGGCCAGTTGGTGGCGACCCGGACGCGGGTGGGCGTGCGGGTGCCGACGTCGCAGCTCAGGCCGTCCGCGGTGTGAGCGGGCGGGGTCCGGTCGCCCGAGCGGGTAAGGGCCGGATAAACCTGTGCCGCCCCACCGGACCCGAGTTTCACACGTGTGGGTGACGAAGCGCAGTGGGGGCGTGACGTAACGTCACTCCGTGATCGAACCGCACGCGCCCGCCCCGCCCGGCTCTCCGCCGTCCTGGGGCGGCCCCTGCGGTCCCGAGGCGCCCGCGCGGCTGCCCGTCCGCCCGGCCGTCGGGCGGTTCCTGGTGCTGGCGGGTGTGTTCGTGTGCGCGGCCTGCGGGCTCGTGTACGAACTCGAACTCGTCGCGATGGCCTCGTACCTGATCGGCGACTCGGTCACCCAGGCGTCCGTCGTCCTGTCCGTCATGGTCTTCGCCATGGGCCTCGGCTCGCTCGCCGCCAAACGGCTGCGCGGCCTCGCGGCGGCCGGCTTCGGCGCGCTCGAGGCCGCCCTAGCCCTCGTCGGCGGCTCCAGCGCGATGGTGCTGTACGCGGTCTTCGCCTGGACCGGCGGCTGGGGCGGCCTGTGGGCCGACGGCCCGCGCGTGCTGCTGGTCGCCTTCTCCCTCGCCATCGGCGTGCTGATCGGCGCCGAGGTGCCGCTGCTCATGGAGCTGATCCAGCGGGTGCGCAGGCAGGACCCGGGCGGTGCCGTCGCCGACCTGTTCGCCGCGGACTACGTCGGCGCGCTCGTCGGCGGCCTCGCCTTCCCGTTCGTGCTGCTGCCCTTCCTCGGCCAGCTCACCGGCGCGCTGCTCACCGGCACCGTCAACGCGGTCGTCGGTGCCGCCCTCGTCCTCGGCCTGTTCCGGCGGGACCTGACCCGCCGGGCGCGGTGGCTGCTGCTGACCGCCAACGCGGTCGTCCTCG
The DNA here is from genome assembly GCF_044754585.1 of Streptomyces sp. NPDC093065. NCBI lineage: Bacteria > Bacillati > Actinomycetota > Actinomycetes > Kitasatosporales > Streptomycetaceae > Streptomyces > Streptomyces sp. NPDC093065. The sequence goes on from NZ_JBIVPJ010000013.1 coordinate 25,571, forward strand.
CGCTCCTCGCCACGGCGACCGTCCTCGCCGACGACTTCGAACGCGCCGCCCGGCAGGCCGTGTACGGCCAGGACGTCCGCGTGGCCGTGCGGACCGACGTGCAGGAGGTCGTCCTCACCGGTGACAGCGACGGCCGGCCCCTCGACCTGTTCCTGGACGGCAGGCTGCGGGTGCGCGGCAGCGACGAGCGGCGCTACCACGAGGCGCTGGTGCACCCCGCCATGAACGGTCCCCACGCGCGCGTGCTCGTCCTCGGCGGCGGCGACGGCCTCGCCGCGCGGGAGGTCCTGCGCCACTCCGGCGTACGCCGCGTCGACGTCGTCGAAGTCGACCCCCAGCTCGCCCGGCTGGCCCGGCACGACCCCGGCCTGTCCACCCTCAACGAGCACGCCTACGGCGACGCGCGCGTCCACGTCGCCACGGGCGACGCCTTCCACCGGCTGCGCGCGACGCCCTCCGGGACGTACGACGTGGTGATCTCGGACCTGCCCGATCCGTCCGTCACGGCCAGCACGAAGCTGTACTCGCAGGAGTTCTACGGACTGCTGCGGCGGGTGCTCGCCCCCGACGGGCGGCTGGTGGTCCACGCGGGCCCGGTCGCCGCGCGGCCCCGGGCCTTCTGGACGGTGGACGCCACCCTGCGTTCGGCCGGCCTGCCGGCGGCCGCCTACCGCGTCGCCGCCCACGACCCCGGCGCCGCGCCCGGCCCCGACCGCACGGCCGGGCCCCGTCGCGCCCCCCGCGGCTGGGGCTTCCTCCTGGCCGCGCGCACGACCCCCGTCCCGCGCCTCGACCCGGCGGCACCCCGCCCGCGCACCCTCACACCGGGCTCGCTGGCCGGGGACGCCCGCGACGCGGCCCGCACCCAGATCCCGGGGCTGCCGCCCTCCACGCTGGTGCATCCCCGGTACTGAGCCCGGCGCGCGGGTGCCGCGACCGCGATCGTCCACACCCCGTGCGGCGGCCCGGCCCTCCCCCCCCGGACACGGAACGGACCGCCACACCCCCCGGTGGATCGCTCGCACCGAGAACCTAAGGCCACCCCGCACCTCGCGGAATCCGGCGGTGGGTGGAGACCGGGGCCAACCCGGCGCGGTAGCCGCCCGGTTCCTGCAACTTCCGCGGTACGGCGGAAGGATGACGCCGACGTCGGTCGGCCGACCTACGCTGCGGGAATGCCCCTCCACCCCCTGGTGGCCGACGGCCTGATCGCCGCGGCGCTGACGACCGTGGCCGTCCTGCTCGGCACCGAGGCCGTCGCCCAGGGGTGGCCCGCGCTCGACCCCCTCGCCTGGACGCTCGTCGCCCTGCTGACCCTCCCCCTCGCCCTGCGCACCCGCGCCCCCGTCACCGTCTGCCTCGCCGTCCACGCCTGCTGGACGGTCTACGTCGCGCTCGGCTACTGGCCCGTCGTCGGCTCCTTCGGCCCCATGCTCGCCGTCTACACCGTCGCCTCGCTGCGCCCCACCCGCACCGCCGCCGCCTGCGCCGCCCTGCTCGCCGGCGTCTGGATCTACGCCGGGCTGCACAGTGACGCCGGGGCGATGGCCTCGGTGGCGGGGCAGGCCGTGGGATTCCCGCTGGTGCTGTGGCGGTTCGGGTACGTGGCCCGCCGGACCGGCGAGCTGACGCTGCGGCTGCGGGCCGAACAGGCCGACCGGGCACGGCGCGAGGTCGCCGGGGAACGCGTGCGGATCGCCCGCGAACTGCACGACGTGGTCGCCCACCACATCGCCGTCATCAACGTCCAGGCCGGCCTCGCCCGCTTCGTCTTCCGCTCCGACGCCCGCACCGCGCGCGACGCCCTGGACACCATCGAGGGCGCCAGTGGCGAGGCCCTGGCCGAACTGCGCCGCATGCTCGGCCTGCTGCGGGCCGACGGCGTGCAGGGCGCGGACGGCGCGCCCGCCCCCGGCCTCGACCAGCTCGACGAGATGGTCACCCGGGTGCGCACCGGCGGCGTCGGCGTGGAGCTGCGCGTCACGGGCACCCCGCGCCCCCTGCCGCCCGGCGTCCAGCTGTGCGTCTACCGGGTGGTGCAGGAGGCCCTCACCAACGTGCTCAAGCACGCGCCCGGCGCGGACGCAGCCGTGGAACTGGCCTACCGCGCGGGCGAGGTGACGGTGTCGGTGACCGACGGCGGACCGTCCGGGGGACCGGATCCGGACACACCTGCCGAGCGGGGCGGACACGGCTTGATCGGGATGCGGGAGAGGGCCAAGCTCTACGGCGGGACGATCGTCGTCGGCCCGCGCAGCGAGGGTGGATTCGGCGTGCGCCTGACCCTGCCGACGCCGGTACAGGCCGCACGCCGGGGAGACACCGTCACGGAATGACCGACGCAGACGAAGACCGCCCGTCGGACGGGCCGCACCGGGGCGCCGCCGGGCCGATACGCCTGCTCGTCGTCGACGACCAGTTCCTCGTCCGCAGCGGCCTCGCCACGCTGCTGCGCGCCGCACCCGGCATGGAGGTCGTCGGCGAGGCGGCCGACGGCGCCCAGGCGGTGGCGCTGGCCGCGCGGACCCGGCCGGACGTCGTCCTGATGGACATCCGCATGCCCGGCCTCACCGGCATCCAGGCCACCGAGCGGATCATCGCCGAGTCGGTGGACCCCGCGCCCCGCGTTCTCGTCCTGACCACCTTCGACCTCGACGAGTACGTGTACGGCGCCCTGCGGGCGGGCGCCTCCGGTTTCCTGCTCAAGGATGCGGGCCCCGAACGGCTGCTGGCCGCGATCACCGCGGTGCACGGCGGTGACGCGCTCTTCGCCCCCGCGGTCACCCGGCGTCTGGTGGAGGCGTTCACGCGGATGACGGACACGGGGCGCGGCGGACCGCCGGACGCCCCTTCGCCGCCCGGGCTGACGGCGCTGACCGGGCGTGAGGCCGAGGTGCTGGAGCTGGTGGCCCGCGGGCTGAGCAACGCCGAGGCCGCCGACCGCCTCTTCATCAGCGAGGCCACCGTGAAGACCCACCTGAACCGCACGATGACCAAGCTAGGCCTGACCAGCAGGGCCCAGGCGGTGGTCGTGGCCTACGAGACGGGACTGGTGACGCCGGGCGGCGCGGGCGGCGGGTGACTTTGCGCCGACGGGGGGTGCACCGGGCGCCCGCTGGGTAGGCTGCGCTGACATGGAGCATGAGGTGTTCGTTCCGGTTCCGGCCGAGCGGCTCAGGGACGTGCTGGCCGACCCCGTCCGGGTCGCCCGGGCGGTCCCGGGGCTCCAGCAGGACGCCGGTGCCGAGCCCGTCGCGGGCCGGCTGAAGGTGCGCATCGGCAGCCACTCCATCACCTACCGCGGTTCCCTGCGCCTGTCCGCGCGGGAGGACGGCACATACGCCGTCGACGGCGAGGCCACCGAGTCCCGGGGCACCGGCACGGTCACGCTCGCGCTGACCCTCCGCGCGGACGAGGCCGACGGCGGCGCCACCCTCACCTTCGCCGGGACGGCCGACGCGGACGGCCGTGTAACCGAGCTGCCGGCGGATTCGGTCGCGTCGGCCACGGCCCGGCTGCTGACCCGGTTCGCGGAGAACCTCGGCACGGCGGCGCAGGCACCCCCGGAGCCGGAAGAAGCGGAGCCGGAGCCGGAGGCGCGGCACACCTCCGTCTTCGACACGGAGATCCCCCCGCCCTCCCTCACGGACACGGACGAGGACGGCGAGGCCGCGGGCGCGGACAAGAGCGCGGACACAGGCGGGGACACGACCGGGGACCGGGAGGCCGAGGCGACGCCCCCCGCCGACGAACCGGTCGTCCAGCCCCCCGCCGAGGCCGCCCACGCACGCCGCACGATGATCGGCCGCAGCGCCGAGGAGGTGGACCACGCCCCGCCGCGCGGCCGGTACGCCCCCGTGCCCGCACCCCAGGCGAGCGCGGTCGGCGCCCCCCTGCGCTGGGCCGCCCCCGCGGCCGCGCTGGTCGTGGCGTCGGCGATCGTGGTCGGCCGCGCGCTCCGCAAACGCCGCTGAACCACGGCGGAGCCTGCCCTGCCGACCACGGCGGAATCCGGCCCGCTGACCATGGCGGAGCCTGTCCCGCCGACCACGGCGGAGCCCGTCCCGCTGACCATGGCGGAGCCTGCCCTGCCGACCACGGCGGAATCCGGCCCGCTGACCATGGCGGAGCCTGTCCCGCCGACCACGGCGGAATCCGGCCCGCCGACCATGGCGGAACCCGCCCCGTCGGCTGCGGCGAAGCCCGCCCCGTCGGCTGCGGTGGGCCCCGCTCCGTCGGCTGCGGTGGAGCCGCCCCGCCGACTACGACGAGCCTGTCCCGCCGACCACAGGCCAGCTGCCCGCCCCGCCGACCGTCGCCGGACGGGCCCGGCGGCCCGCCGGGGGCACCCCTGTGTCCCGCTGCGGGGGGGGGAATCCCCGAGACCGTCACGGGAGTGGTCCCGAGACTCGCCACGCGACCCCGCCCCCGCGATCCGCCACAGGCCCCCGGCCGTAACCCGGAACCCGTCCCGGCCGTCACCCGGAACCCTCCCCGGCCCCCGGCCGGCTGGGGTGGCGGTGATCGCCCCAGTAGGGTCGTGGCGTGAGTAACGAACCCATCACGCTGACCGCGGATGACGCGGAGGCGACCGTGCTGCCGGGCAACGGCGGCCGGATCGGCGGGCTCCGGGTCGGCGGCACGGAGCTGCTCCGCCAGGGCGAACGCTACGGCTGCTTCCCGATGGTCCCCTGGTGCGGCCGCATCCGCGACGGCCGCTTCAGCGACGGCGCCGTGGTCCACCAGATGCCCCTGAACTCCCCACCGCACGCCATCCACGGCACCGCCCGCGACGCCGCCTGGCACACCGCCCGCGTCAGCGGGAACGAGGCCGTCCTCACGTACGACCTCGTCGAACCCTGGCCCTACACCGGCCGCGTCACCCAGGTGATCGCCCTCGCCGAGGACGCGCTCACGCTGACGATGTCCGTGGAGACGTACGAGTCGTCCTTCCCGGCGCAGATCGGCTGGCACCCCTGGTTCAACCGGACCCTCGACGGCGGGAACGGCCGGAACGGCCCGGGTGCCGAGATCGCCTTCGACCCCGCATGGCAGGAGGAGCGCGGCGACGACCACCTCCCCACCGGCAACCGCGTCGAGGCGAAGCCGGGACCCTGGGACGACTGCTTCGGCATGCCCGACGGCGTCGACGTCACGCTGACCTGGCCGGGGCGGCTGGAGCTGAAGGTGACCAGCCCGGAGCAGTGGGTCGTGGTGTACGACGAGCAGGAGGCCGCAGTCTGCGTGGAACCGCAGACCGGACCGCCCAACGGCCTGAACACCCTCCCCCGCCTGGTCACGCCCCTGGAGCCGCTGGAGGCCACGACCACCTGGGCCTGGCGCCGCCTTTAAGCTGGCGTACATGACGGACGTACGCGGCGAGCTGCTGCAGCAGATCAAGGACAAGGCCGTGGTGCACGGCAAGGTGACCCTCTCCTCGGGTCTGGAGGCCGACTACTACGTCGACCTGCGCCGCATCACCCTGGACGGCGAGGCCGCGCCCCTGGTCGGGCAGGTGCTGCTGGACCTGACCGCCGATCTCGAGTACGACGCGGTGGGCGGGATGACCCTGGGCGCCGACCCGGTCGCCGGGGCCATGCTGCACGCCGCCGCGGCGCGGGGCCGGAAGCTGGACGCCTTCGTCGTCCGCAAGGCCGCCAAGACCCACGGGATGCAGCGGCGCGTCGAGGGCCCGGACATCGAGGGCCGCCGCGTCCTGGTCGTCGAGGACACCTCCACCACCGGCGGCACCCCGCTCGCCGCCGTCGAGGCCGTGCGCGAGGCCGGTGCCGAGGTGGTCGCCGTCGCGACGATCGTCGACCGGGCGACCGGGGCCGGCGAGAAGATCCAGGACGGCGCGGGGGTGCCGTACCTGTACGCGTACGACAAGGACGAACTGGACCTGGACTGAGACCGGGGGACGAGACGGGACCGGGGCCCACTCGGGTATTCCCGTTTCGTCTGGAAGGATGGGGCCGACGATGACGTCGCCCCCCAGTTCTAGGTCAGGGCCATAAGCAGAACACGCCCACCGCACATACAAGGAGCGGACAGATGCCCATCGCAACTCCCGAGGTCTACAACGAGATGCTGGACCGGGCGAAGGCAGGAAAGTTCGCCTACCCGGCCATCAACGTGACCTCTTCCCAGACGCTGCACGCCGCCCTGCGCGGTTTCGCGGAGGCGGAGAGCGACGGCATCGTCCAGATCTCCACCGGCGGCGCCGAGTTCCTGGGCGGCCAGCACAACAAGGACATGGTGACCGGCGCCGTCGCCCTCGCCGAGTTCGCGCACATCGTCGCCGAGAAGTACGACGTCACCGTCGCCCTGCACACGGACCACTGTCCCAAGGACAAGCTCGACGGGTACGTACGTCCGCTGATCGCCGTCTCCGAGGAGCGCGTCAAGGCCGGCCGCAACCCGCTCTTCCAGTCGCACATGTGGGACGGCTCCGCCGAGACCCTCGCCGACAACCTCTCCATCGCCCAGGAGCTCCTGGAGCGCGCCCGCGCCGCCAAGATCATCCTTGAGGTCGAGATCACCCCGACCGGCGGCGAGGAGGACGGCGTCTCGCACGAGATCAACGACTCCCTCTACACCACGGTCGACGACGCGGTCCGCACCGTCGAGGCCCTGGGCCTGGGCGAGAAGGGCCGCTACCTGCTCGCCGCGTCCTTCGGCAACGTGCACGGCGTCTACAAGCCGGGCAACGTCGTGCTCCGCCCCGAGCTGCTCAAGGAGCTGAACGAGGGCATCGCGTCGAAGTACGGCCGGCCGGCCGGCAGCAAGCCGTTCAACTTCGTCTTCCACGGCGGCTCCGGCTCCACCGCCGAGGAGATCGCGACCGCGCTGGAGAACGGTGTGGTCAAGATGAACATCGACACGGACACCCAGTACGCCTTCACGCGTCCCGTCGTCGACCACATGTTCCGCAACTACGACGGCGTCCTGAAGGTCGACGGCGAGGTCGGCAACAAGAAGACCTACGACCCGCGCACCTGGGGCAAGCTGGCCGAGGCCGGCATGGCCGCGCGCGTCGTCGAGGCCTGCGGCCACCTGCGTTCGGCGGGCCAGAAGATCAAGTAACCTCCGGCCGTCCGCACGGCCTTTTGCACGAGCCCGGCGCCCCCGCGTGCCGGGCTCGCTGTATACCTGGGGGCATGCCCGATGTCCGGCTGGCCTCACCGCAGGGCAAATGGATCCTGCTGACCACCGTCCTCGGTTCCAGCATGGCGCTGCTGGACTCGACCGTCGTCAACGTCGCGCTGCCCCACATCGGCCGCGACCTCGGCGCCGACCTCGCCGCGCTGCAGTGGACCGTCAACGCCTACATGGTCACGCTGGCCGGTCTGATCCTCCTCGGCGGCGCCCTCGGCGACCGGTTCGGACGCCGCCGGATCTTCGTCCTCGGCGTGCTGTGGTTCGCCGCCGCGTCCCTGCTGTGCGGCCTCGCGCCGAACGCCGGTGTGCTGATCGCCGCCCGCGCCCTCCAGGGCGTCGGCGGGGCGCTGCTCACGCCCGGCTCCCTCGCCCTCATCCAGGCCTCCTTCCACGCCGACGACCGCGGCCGGGCGGTGGGCCTGTGGTCGGGCTTCGGGGGCGTCGGCGCGGCGGTGGGGCCGTTCCTCGGGGGCTGGCTGGTGGACGGCGCGGGCTGGCGCTGGGTGTTCCTGCTCAACGTCCCGCTGGCGCTGCTGTGCGCCCCGATCGCGCTGCGGCACGTACCCGAGTCCTCGGACCAGCGCGCCCACACGCGCTTCGACGTGCTCGGCGCGGCCCTGTGTGCGGCAGCCCTGGCGCTGCTCACGTACGCGCTGATCGAGGCCCGTACGGCGTCCTGGGCGGTGGCGGTCAGCGCGGTGGCCGGTGCGGTGGCCGCCGTGGCCTTCGTCCTCGTCGAGCGGCGTGGCAAGGACCCGATGATGCCGCTGGACGTCTTCTCCTCCCGCCAGTTCACGGCGGTCAACATCGTCACCCTGTGCGTGTACGCGGCCTTCGGCGGTTTCTTCTTCCTCGCCGCGCTCCAGCTCCAGGTCGTCGTCGGCTGGTCCGCGCTGGCCGCCGGTACGGCCCTGCTGCCGACCACCGTCCTGATGCTGCTGCTCTCGGCCCGCTCCGGCGAACTCGCCGAGCGGCTCGGCCCGCGCCTCCAGCTCACCGTGGGCCCCCTGCTCTGCGCCGCCGGGATGGTGCTGATGCTGCGGGTCGGCCCCGGCGCCTCGTACCTCGCCGACGTGCTGCCCGCCCTGCTGGTGCTCGGCCTCGGGATGGTCACGCTGGTGGCCCCGCTGACGGCGAGCGTCCTGGCCGCCGTGGACACCGCGCGCGCCGGCCTGGCCAGCGGCATCAACAACGCGGCGGCCCGTGCGGCGGGGCTCGTCGCGGTGGCCGCGCTGCCGCTGCTCACCGGCATGGGGGAGGAGGCCTACCGGTCGGCGTCGGCGTTCGACGACGCCTTCGGTCCGGCGATGCTGATCTGCGCGGGCATCCTGGTGGCAGGCTCCCTGATCGCCTTCACCACGGTGCGCCGCCCGGCCCCGGACTGCCCCCGCCCCGAGTGCCGCACCCACGGCTCGGTCCTGACACCCCCGCTGGAGCAAGGGGCGCGGGGAACCGCGCACGAAAGGTGACGCAGGGCACCGCCTCGGACCGACGCCCTCAAGGGGCGCGGGGAACCGCGCACGGAAGGAAACTCAGGGCACCGCCCTGGCCGACGCCCCGGTGACGCCCCCAAGGGGCGCGGGGAACTGCGCGCTCAACCACAACGCACCCGCACCCGACAACGCACCCCACCCCACCGCACCCACAGCCCCGTCCAGCTGCCGCCGGCGATGCCGCAGACTTGTCCCATGTCCATTCACGAGAACCTCCTCGGGGGCCCGCCCCCGACCCACCTCCCCGACGACCCCGGCCCCCGCGAGCTCCTGGCGGGCGGCACCTCCCCCGCCGACGTCGCCGCGAAGTACCCGACGTCCTCGCTCGCCTGGGCCCGCCTGGCCGACGAGGCGTTCGAGCGGGGCAGCGTCGTGGAGTCGTACGCGTACGCCCGTACGGGCTACCACCGCGGCCTCGACGCCCTGCGCCGCAGCGGCTGGAAGGGCCACGGCCCGGTGCCCTGGGAGCACGAGCCGAACCGCGGCTTCCTGCGCGCCCTGCACGCCCTCGCCCGCGCCGCCCAGGCGATCGGCGAGAAGGAGGAGTACGAGCGCTGCAGCCAGTTCCTGAAGGACTCCTCGCCGAGCGCGGCCGAGGTGCTGGGCTGACTCCGGCGTACGCCCTGGCCCGCCCGCCGTGCGCGGGCGGGCCTTGCGGTTTCCTGCGACGATTGCGGAGGATGCCGTTGGGGACCGGGGCCCCGTGCCGGTAACGGCAGGGCGGACCGCTACCCGTGCACTTCAGGAGACAGCGATGTCCCACGACGCCCCGAATCTCGACTTCGAGGGCAGCACGCCGTACGAGGACTACGTCAAGGCGGACGTGCTCACCCATCTCCAGCACACCCTCTCCGACGATCCCGGCGAGATGGTCTTCCTGGTCACGACCCAGGTCATGGAGCTGTGGTTCACCGTCATCGTCCACGAATGGGAGACCGCCGCCCGCGCCCTGCGCGAGGACCGGATCCCGGTGGCGACCGACGCGCTCAAGCGCTCGGTACGGGAGCTGGAGGCGCTCAACGCCTCCTGGACACCCCTGGGGCAGCTCACCCCGGCCCAGTTCAACTCCTACCGGTCCGCCCTCGGCGAGGGCTCCGGCTTCCAGTCGGCGATGTACCGCCGCCTGGAGTTCCTGCTCGGCGACAAGTCCGCCTCCATGCTGGTCCCGCACCGCGGCGCCCCGCGCGTCCACGCGGAACTGGAGAAGGCGCTGCACGAACCGAGCCTGTACGACGAGGTGGTCCGGCTGCTCGCCCGGCGCGGGTACGACATCCCGGACGCCGTGCTCCAGCGCGACGTCACCCGGAAGTACGAGGCCGCCCCCGAGGTGGAGGCCGCCTGGACGGCCGTCTACTCCGGCGACCAGAACGGCGAGCTGGCCCGCCTCGGTGAGGCCCTCACCGACGTCGCCGAGCTGGTGTGGCGCTGGCGCAACGACCACCTGGTCGCCACCCGGCGCGCGATGGGCGCCAAGACCGGAACGGGCGGCTCCGCCGGGGTGGCCTGGCTGGAGAAGCGGGCCCGGGGCAACGTGTTCCCCGAGCTGTGGACGGCGCGGTCGTATGTCTGAGCCGACGAGCCTCGCGGGCGAGGCGGAGAGGCTGGACGCCGCCGACCCGCTGGCCGCGGTCCGCGAGCGGTTCGTCCTCGACGACGTCACCTACCTCGACGGCAACTCGCTGGGCGCCCTCCCCGCGCACGTCCCCGCGCGCGTGGCGGACGTCGTACGGCGCCAGTGGGGCGACCTGCGCATCCGGTCCTGGGAGGAGAGCGGCTGGTGGACCGCGCCGGAGCGGATCGGCGACCGGATCGCCCCGCTGGTCGGCGCGGGAGCCGGGCAGGTCGTGGTCGGCGACTCGACCAGCGTCAACGTCTTCAAGGCGCTCGTCGCGGCGGTGCGCATGGCGCAGGAGGACGGTGGCACCGATGGCGGGGCCGGTCCGGTCCGGGACGAGATCCTGGTCGACGCCACCACCTTCCCCACGGACGGGTACATCGCCGAGTCGGCGGCCCGGATGACGGGGTGCGCCCTGCGTCCCGTGACCCCGGCCGAGGTCCCCGGCGCCCTGGGCGACCGCACCGCCGCCGTGCTCCTCAACCACGTCGACTACCGCACGGGCAGACTGCACGACCTGCCCGCGCTGACGGCCGCGGTGCACGCGGCGGGGGCGTACGCCGTCTGGGACCTGTGCCACAGCGCGGGCGCGCTGCCGGTCGGGCTCGACGAACACGGCGTCGACCTGGCGGTCGGCTGTACGTACAAGTACCTCAATGGCGGCCCCGGCTCGCCCGCCTACCTGTACGTGCGGCGCGACCTCCAGCCCCGTTTCGACTCCCCGCTGCCGGGCTGGAACTCGCACGCCGAGCCGTTCGGCATGCGGTCCGAGTACGCACCGGCCTCCGGCGCGGTGCGCGGCCGGGTCGGGACACCGGACATCCTCTCCCTGCTCGCCCTGGAGGCGGCGCTGGACGTGTGGGACGAGGGCGGGGTCTCCGTGGCGGCGGTGCGGGAGAAGTCGCTGGCCCTGACGGACTTCTTCCTGCGCTGCGTCGGGGCGTACGTCCCGGACGGCCGCGTCGAGTCCGTGACCCCGGCGGCGCATGCCGAGCGGGGCAGCCAGGTCGCGCTGCGCTGTGACGACGCCGGAGAGGTCATGAAGCGGCTGATCGAGCGCGGGGTGGTCGGGGACTACCGGGCGCCCGACGTGCTGCGCTTCGGCTTCACCCCGCTGTACGTCGGCTTCGCTGACGTGGAGCGGGCGGCGCGGGTGCTGGCCCGGACACTGACCGGCTGAGCCGGGCGGTCCCGAGGGGTTCGGAGCGAGGGGAGCGAAGGAGCGAGAGGGTGGGGGCCGGGACGCATCGTCCGGCCCTCACCCAGCGTCACATCCCCATGTCCGCGCACGTCACCGGCCTGATAACGTCCCGCCAACGGCCGATTTCATTCCCCCGGTCCGCCAACACCGTTTCTTCGCTGAGAGGTTGAGCATGCCGGACGCCGACGCAGAACCGGGCACCGCTGCCGCGAGGAACGCGGCGGAGGAGAAATCGGCCTTCTCGCATCCGGCGGTCGAGCCCGACTCCACCGCCGGTTACGGCGACCACCCCGACCAGGTGATCGACTTCTACGTGCCGCACGAGGGTGCGGGGCCGGGCGGGGCCGCTCCCATCGTGGTCGTCCTGCACGGCGGCTCGTGGCGCGCCCCGTACGACCGGCGGCACATCAGCCCCTTCGCCGGCTTCCTGGCCCGGCGGGGTTTCGCGGTGGCCAGTGTGGAGTACCGGCGCGGGGCGGAGGGCTCGGGCACCGACGGTGCAAGGGGCCCAGAGGAGCCCGGGGGCCCCGTCGCGGGGCGCTGGCCCGACACGTTCGACGACGTGGCCGCCGCGCTGGACGCGCTGCCGGAGCTGGTCCGGCAGCACCTGCCGACGGCGGACGTCCGCCGTACGGTGCTCACCGGCCACTCCGCGGGCGGCCACCTCGCCCTGTGGGCGGCCGCCCGGCACCTGCTGCCCGCGGACGCCCCGTGGCGGACCGACCGCCCGACGCCCCTGCGCGGCGTGGTCGCGCTCGCGCCCATCGCCGACTTCGAGGTCGCCGACAAGCTCGACGTGTGCGGCGGCGCGGCGCGGCAACTGCTCGGTGACGGCGAGCTGTTCGCCGAGCGCCGCCCGTACACGGACCCCGCCCTGCTGCTGCCCACGGGAATCGCGACGACCCTCGTGCAGGGCCGCGCCGACGTGGACGTCCCGCAGGCCGTCGCCGAGTCGTACGCGGACGCGGCGGCGAAGGCCGGGGAGGTGGTGGGGGTGACGCTGCTGGAGGACGTCGGCCACTACCCGCTGATCGACCCGGCGGCGGACGCGTGCGCGGTGGTGACGGAGGAGATCGCGCAACTCGCTTGGTGAGCCGGGGGACGGGTGGGGGAGGGGTGTCGTACCCGTAGTACCTGAGAGCTACCCGCCAGGTGAGTTCCCTGGCGGGACGCGGGTTACCCGGCCCGGTTCATAACTTCCCCTGCAGACGCGTCCGATGGGCGGGCGTGCTGGAGGGGGGCGACCATGGGGTCCGGGGCGAAGGCACGTCTGCGGCGGTGGGCGGTCGGATGGCGCCGCGCCGGCTGCGCCGCCCTCATCGCCGGTGCCGTGGTGCTCCCCCTGTCCGGGGCCGCGCGGCCCCGGGTCCCCGCCCCGGCCCCCGCCGTGCTCGCGGCCCCGACGGCCGCCACGCTGGACGAGACGTACGCCGCCAACCGTGCCAACGCGGCTCAGGCGTCCCGGATGGCCGCCGACCACGGCGACCGGCACCGCGCCGCGGCGGACCGTGCGATGGCCGACCGCTCCCGCCACCTCCTCGCCTTCGACGGCCGGGGCACGGGACTGGTCACCGAGGTCCTCGGCGACCTGGCGCACGCCGACCGCGTCGCCGTGCTGGTCCCGGGCTCCGACACCGGCATCGACACCTACGGCCGCTTCCGCGCCGCCGCCCTCGCCCTGCACCGGCAGCTCGTCGCCGGGGCTCCCGAGGGGACGCGCACGGCCGTCGTGGCCTGGCTGGGCTACGAGACCCCGGGCACCGTCAGCACCACCGTCGTCACGACCGACCGCGCCGACCGCGCCGCCCCCGAGCTGCGCGACCTGGTCGACGACCTGCGCCGGATCACCGGCCCCGGCGCCCGCATCACCCTCCTGTGCCACTCCTACGGCTCGGTGGTCTGCGCCCGCGCCGCCGACGGCCTGGATGTCGCCGACATCGCCCTGGTCGGCAGCCCCGGCACCGGGGCCGACACCGCCGCCGGCCTGCACTCCGGCGCCCGGATCTGGGCGGGGCGGGGCGCCGACGACTGGGTGGAGCACGTCCCGCACGTCAGCGCCGGCCTCTTCGGCACCACCGTCGGCTTCGGCACCGACCCCCTCTCCCCGGACTTCGGCGCCCGGGTCTTCGACGCCGGAGACGGCGGCCACAGCGACTACTTCGACACCGGCTCCCGCTCCCTGACGAACCTGGCCCGGATCGCCCTTGGCCAGACCACGGAGGTGACCCATGGCTGACCCGGCCCCCGCGCTCCCGCGCGGCGCGCTGCGTGCCGCCGCCCGCATCGACGCCGCCACACCCGCCGAGCGGGACCGGGCGGTGGACGCCCTGCGCGCCCTCGCCATCCTCGGGGTGGTGCTCGGGCACTGGCTGGTGACGGCCCTGGTCGCCGACGGCACCGGCCTGCACGCGGCCAGCCCGCTCCAGGGCATGCCCTGGCTGGCCCCGGTCTCCTGGGCCTTTCAGACCCTCGCCGTGTTCTTCCTGGTCGGCGGTCATGTCGCCACGCGTGGGTACGCGTCGGCCCGCGCCCGCGGGGAGTCCTACGGCCGCTGGCTGGGCGCCCGGCTGTCCCGGCTCTTCCGGCCGGTCCTGGCCGTCCTCGGCCTGTGGACGGTGACGGCCGCGCTGCTCCTGCTGAACGGCGCGGACTTCGTGACCGTCCACACGCTGGTGAAACTGGCGCTGTCCCCGATGTGGTTCCTGCTGGTCTTCGCCGCGCTGACCGCGGCGACGCCCTTGCTGACCCGGCTGCATCCGCTGTGGCCGCTGGTCGCCGTCCTCCACGTGGACCTGCTGCGCTTCGGCTTCGGCGCCCCGTCCTGGCTCGGCTGGATCAACCTCGCGGCCGGCTGGCTCGTGCCCTACACCCTCGGCGCCGCCTGGACCCGCGGCGAACTGGACCGACCCCGCGCGGGCCGGCTCCTGCTGGCCGGCGGCACGGCGGCCACCGCGGCACTCGTCGCCTGGGCGGGCTATCCGGCGTCGATGGTCGGTGTCCCCGGCGTGCCCGTGTCGAACCTCAACCCGCCGACCCTGGTCGCCGTCACCTTCGGTATGGCCCAGTGCGGGCTCGCCCTGCTGCTGCGCGAGCGGCTGCGCCGGACGATGCGGCGTCCCGCGGCCTGGGCGGCGGTCGCGCTGGTCAACCTCTCCGCGATGACGATCTTCCTCTGGCACCAGACGGCGCTGATGGCGACCACGGCCACCGGACTCCTCGCGGGCCGCCTGCCCGGACTGCACACGCTTCCCGACGGCCTGGACTGGGTGGCGGCCCGGCTCGCCTGGCTCCCGGTGTTCGCGCTGGTCCTGGCCGGCTGCTGGGCCACGTTCCGCACCTGCGAGCAGTCCGGCCCGGGACGGCGGCGCTCCCGGGTCGTGCGCACGCACCGCCCGCAGCGCCGGGCGACCGGGGCGGGTGCCCGCCATGTCTAGGGTGGATCCCGTGACGCGATGGGGGAAACGGCAGGTGGTCCGGTCACGGGTCCGGGCCGGGCGCGTGCTGCGCGTGCTGCACGACGACCTGTGGACGTGGCGCGCCGATCCGCTGCCCGCGTCGGTGTGGCTGCGCTGGGTCCCGCACGGGGTGGTGTGCCTGGCCGCATTCGGTGTGCTGCTCGGAGACACCGCCCAACTCGGGGACAACGGCGGGGTCGAGCCCGGCTTCGCCTTCGTCATCGGCGTCTCCCAGGCCGGGGCGACGGTGCTCGCGCTGTGGCGACCGGTCGCGGCGTGGTGGTTGTCGATGGCGGTCATGCTGGTGGGCGCCTTCGCCGTGCGGGCCCAGATGGTCCCGGGCGGCTACGAGTTCACCTGGCCGTGGACGGCCGCCGGGCTCATCGGACACCTCTTCGTGATGCTGCTGCTCGCCCTGCGGGTGCGCACGCGCGTGTCCCTGGAGGCACTGGCCCTGACCGCGCTCACCACCTATCTGGTGCAGGGCGTGGTGGGCGCGCCGAACTACCTGCCGACCGGTCAGCTCGCCGTCATCCTGTTCACGGTCGTCGTCGTCCTCGGCATCGCCCTGCGCGGCCGCCGGGAGGCACGCACGGAACTCGCGCAGCAGACGACGCTCACCGCCGAGGAGCGGGCCCGGCGCACCCTGCTGGAGGAGCGCGGCCGCATCGCGCGCGAGCTGCACGACGTGGTCGCCCACCACATGTCGGTGATCTCCATCCAGGCCCAGGTCGCGCCCCTCCTCGTCGAGAACCCGCCGGACGAGCTGAAGGAGAACCTCGCCGGCATCCGGCAGAACGCGTTGGAGGCGCTCACCGAGCTGCGCCGGGTGCTGGGTGTGCTGCGAGCCGAGCACCCGGACGTGCCGGTGGCCCCCGAGGGAGGCGACGGTGCCGTGCCGCACGCCCCGCAGCCCACCCTCGACCGGCTCGACGCACTGGTGGAGAACATCCGGGCCGCCGGGCTGACCGTCACCACCGCCAGCAGCGGGACGCGCAGACCGCTGCCGCCGGGCGTGGAGCTGTCGGCGTACCGCATCGTGCAGGAGGCGCTCAGCAACGTGCTGCGGCACGCGCCGGGCGCGAGTGCCCGGGTCCACCTCATCCACCTTCCGATCGGGCTGCGGGTGGAGGTCACCAACACCCGCCCGGAGCGCGCCCCGGCGCCGTCGCAGGGGGCCGGGCACGGACTGCTCGGCATGCGGGAGCGGGTGGCCATGCTCGACGGCTCGCTGACGGCCCACCCGACGCCGGACGGTGGCTACCAGGTGGCGGCGTTCCTGCCGGCCGACGGCCCCGACCTGCCCACCGGCCCCTTCACCGCCCCTTCCACCGAGGACGACACCCCATGACGACCAGCAGCAACGGCCGCGTGATCCGCGTGCTGATCGCCGACGACCAGCAGATGGTCCGGCAGGGCTTCACCGTGCTGCTCAACACCCAGCCCGACATCGAGGTGATCGGGCAGGCGGTGGACGGCCTGGACGCCGTGGCCAGGGTCGCCGAGCTGGCCCCGGACGTCGTCCTGATGGACATCCGCATGCCCGAGCTGGGCGGCATCGAGGCCACCCGGCGGATCACCGCGGCCACCCCGGAGATCAGGGTGCTGGTGCTGACCACCTTCGATCTCGACGAGTACGTGTACGAGGCGCTGCGGGCGGGGGCCTCCGGTTTCCTGCTGAAGGACGCGTCCGCCGACCAGCTGGCCGAGGCGGTGCGTGTGGTGGCCGCCGGTGACGCACTGCTGGCGCCCGGGATCACGCGGCGGCTGATCGCGGAGTTCTCCCGGCTGGACGACCGCCCGCGCGCCCCGTTGAAGGCCCGCGTCGGCGACCTGACCGAGCGGGAGACGGAGGTGCTCGCCCTGATCGCGCAGGGCCTGTCGAACGCGGAGATCGCCCAGCGCCTGGTGGTCGCCGAGCAGACGGTGAAGACCCATGTGGGCAGGATCCTGGTGAAGCTGGGTCTCAGGGACCGCACGCAGGCGGCGGTGTTCGCCTACGAGTCGGGGCTGGTGCGCCCCTCGGGCTACTGAGGAGCGGGGCGCGGTGGCCCCCGTAGTACTTGAGACGGATGCCCGAGAACCCCTCTCGACGGTGACGACCGGCCACTCCCGGTCGGCCTACCGTGTGAGCGTGACCGAGACGACTCACCAGCAGCACGAGGGCGGGGCCCGCAGCCAGGAGGACCGGCTGGCCCGGACCTCCCTGCGGGGACTGCGCCAGGACCTGTTCCACGACCCCTTCGCCTACCGGCGTCTGCCGCCCCGGCACACGGACGGTCCGTTCGTCCGCCGGCTGCCGGGCCGGCTGAGGTCGGACGCGCAGTACCTCCCGCACGCGGTGGTGGGGGCGGTCGCGTTCATCGCCTTCGTCGTCGGCGCGGTCTCGGGCGACCTGCCCGGCGGTGACGCTCCGGCCCTGCTGACCGGCATCCTGTGCGCCCTCCCGGTGCTCGCCACGCTGGTGCGGCCGATCGGCGCGTTCTGGCTGTCCCTCGCCGTGACGCCGCTGGTCGCTCTCATCAACGGCGCCGGGTGGGACTGGCCCTGGATGCCGGGCGCGTTCATCTGCCACCTCGCGGTGCTGGTCATCGTGGCGCTGCGCACCCGGCCCCGCACCGCTGTCTGGATGTGGGTCCTGACCTTCGTGTACGCCTCCCTCGCGGACGCCTTCTTCGGCGGGTCGTACTACTACACGAACAGCGGGCCCATGATGGTGACGTCCGCGTTCGCCCTGCTCCTGGTCTGTCTCTGGCACATACGGCAGACCGCCCGCAAGGAGGTGACCGCCCAGCAGACGGTCACGGCGCACGAACGCTCCCGCCGCACCCTGCTAGAGGAGCGCACCACCATCGCCCGCGAGCTGCACGACGTGGTCGCCCACCACATGTCGGTGGTCGCCATCCAGGCGGAGGCCGCGCCCTACCGGGTGGAGAACCCGCCGGAGGAGCTGGAGCGTGCCTTCGCCACCATCAGGGAGAACGCGGTGGCGGCCCTCACCGAGCTGCGCCGCGTCCTGGGAGTCGTCCGCGCCGAGGACTACGAGGCCCCGGACGCCCCGCAGCCGACCCTCGCCGATCTGGACGCCCTGCTCGACAACGTGCGCGAGGCGGGGCTGGCCGTGGACAAGGCGGTCACCGGTGCGGTGCGCGAGCTGCCGCCCGGAGTGGAGTTGTCGGCGTACCGGATCGTGCAGGAGGCGCTGAGCAACAGCCTGCGGCACGCGCCCGGCGCGACGGCCCGCGTCGAGGTCTCCTACGTCCTGGGCGGCCTGGGCCTGCGCATAGTCAACACCGCCGTCCCGCGGAACACCCTGGTCAAGCCGTCGCCCGGCGCCGGGCACGGCGTCACGGGCATGCGGGAGCGGGTGTCGATGCTGAACGGCGAGATGACGGCGGGCCCGACGGACGACGGAGGGTACGAGGTGGCGGTGTTCCTTCCGGTCGCTGCCCAGACCGAAGGTGACGCATGACGATCCGTGTACTGATCGCCGACGACCAGATGATGGTGCGGGAGGGCTTCTCGGTCCTGCTGAACGCGATGCCGGACATCGAGGTCGTCGGTGAGGCGGTCAACGGCCGGGAGGCGGTGGCGAAGGTCCGCGAGCTGGCCCCGGACGTGGTCCTGATGGACATCCGCATGCCCGAGCTGAACGGCATCGAGGCGACGCGGGAGATCGTGGCGGCGGACACCACGTCCAAGGTGCTGGTCCTCACCACCTTCGACCTCGACGAGTACGTGTACCAGGCGCTGCGCGCGGGCGCGTCCGGCTTCCTCCTCAAGGACGCCTCCGCCCGCCGGCTCGCGGACGGCGTGCGGGTGGTGGCGGCCGGCGAGGCCCTGCTCGCCCCCTCGATCACCAAGCGTCTGATCACCGAGTTCTCCAAGCTGTCCGACACCCCGCGCCTGATGCCCTCGGCGCAGGCGGCGTACGGCGACCTGACCGAGCGCGAGACGGAGGTCCTGGTCCTGATCGCGCAGGGCCTGTCCAACTCGGAGATCGCCCAGCGCCTGGTGGTCGCCGAGTCGACCATCAAGACCCACGTCAGCCGCATCCTGGTCAAGCTCGGCCTGCGCGACCGCACCCAGGCGGCGGTCTTCGCCTACGAGGCCCGCCTGGTGACCCCGGGCTGACCTGTGCCGACCTCGCACCACACGTATTTGCCCCGGTTGCCGAACCGGGAGAGCGGCTGCCAGCCCCACAGGTCGGAGCAGGCTCTGACCAGGGCGAGCCCCCGGCCGCTCTCGTTGTCGGTCACGTCCGCCAACCGCGCGGGCGCGTCGGGCGGTTCGGGATCCGCGTCCCACGCGCCGATCCGCAGCGTCCCCGGCGGCGACCAGCGCACCCGCAGTGCGGCGGGGCCCTTGGTGTGCAGCACGGCGTTGCCGATCAGCTCCGCCGCGAGGAGCTCCGCTACATCGACGAGGCGGATCAGTCCGTGCATGGTGAGGATGAGACGCAGGGTGCGCCGACTGACGGTGACGGCGCGCGGGTCGTTGGGGATGTACAGGGAGTACTCCCAGGACTCGTCCTCGGGCATGCGTCGACTCCGTTCGGGGGAGGGGAGGGTGCGGCCTCCGGGCGGTGTCCATGCCGCATCCGTCATGGCAGGACGGTGCGGTGCGCTTCCGGCGCCCCGGGGTTCCGCAGCGTGTGCGTCGCGTCACCGACGGTATTTCCTATCCTTAGGAAAGTGCAACCCGTTGTCGTATCCTGACGCTCGAACGAGGGAGTCCCGCAGGGAAGTTGGAGCGAGGAGGCGCCGGTTGCCGCCGAAGAGACATCTCACGGCGCGTAGGGCGAGGTTGGGCGCTGAGCTGAGAAAGTTGCGCGAAGCGACAGGCCTTACGGCTAAGGAAGCCGCGCAGCTGTTGGAAGCTGACGCTGTTCAGATGAGCCAGATCGAGTCCGGCACCGTAGGGGTGAGTGCGAAACGCCTGCGCCGCCTCGCGGCCAACTACGCCTGCACGGACTCGGCATTGATCGAGTCACTCGTCGCGGTGGCGACCGACCGTACCCGCGGCTGGTGGGAGGAGTACCGAGGCGTGCTTCCTTCAGTGTTCCTGGATGGCGCCGAAGTCGAGCACCATGCGGCGTTCTTGCGCGAGGTTGTGATCCACTACGTTCCAGGGCTGCTGCAGACCGCCGACTATGCCCGCTCGGTGTTCACGTACACGCGCCCCGAGCTGACCGAGAACGACGTGGCCCTGCGCGTGCGGCACCGGATGGAACGTCGGGCTGTCATCGAGCGAGAAACTCCGACTCCGTACGAGACGATCGTGCATGAGTTCGCTCTACGTGTGATGGTGGCCGACCGTCGGGCATCGCTCACTCAACTGCGCTTCATTCTCGACAAGATCGAGGCAGGGCAGGCCGTGGTGCGCGTCATCCCGATCGAGCGCGAAGGCTTCGCCGGTGCCGGAGCCTCCATGCTGTACTTGGGAGGTCCGGTGCCTCAGTTGGACACAGCACTTCGGGACGCTCCCACCGGCGCTGCGTACATCGATGCGCAGCCTCAGCTGGAACAGCTTCGGACGCTGCTCCGGAGAGTGCGGGCGGCGTCGCTGGACGCCACCGCATCCCGCGACTTCATTCACCGTCTGACGAAGGAGCTGTAATGCACTGGCGAAAGTCCAGCCACTCCGGCGGCGGCGACGGCGACGCCTGCGTCGAGATTGCCGAACTCCCCGTCGGGGTCGCCATCCGTGACTCCAAGGCACCCGCCCGCGCGACCCTCTCCGTCCCTGCCCCCGCCTTCGCCGCCTTCGTCGAGGGTGTCAAGCGGCGCCCCCGGTCTGGGGCCTGAGTCCCTGATGAACTGGCGGAAGTCCACCTACTCCGGAGGCGGCGAGGGCAACACCTGCGTCGAGATCGCGGAGTCGGTCACCCGCATAGTCATCCGCGATTCCAAGGTCCCTGCCCGCGCCACCCTCTCGGTCGCCGTCCCCGCCTTCGCCGCCTTCGTCGAGGGCGTCAAGCGGTACTCCCGGTGACGAGGGACTTTCGCCGGGGCTCCTCGTTTCCTATGGTCCATCCATGACGCCTGCGTCCGACCTCGCGTTCGACCCCTGGAACCCGGCGTTCGTCGCCGACCCCTATCCCGCCTTCGCCGAGCTGCGGGAGCGGGGGCGCGTGCTCTACTACGAGCCGACCGACCAGTGGCTGGTCCCGCACCACGCGGACGTGTCGGCGCTGCTGCGTGACCGCCGGCTCGGCCGGACGTACCAGCACCGTTTCAGCCACGAGGACTTCGGGCGTACCCCGCCCCCGCCGGAGCAGGAGCCTTTCCACACGCTCAATGACCACGGCATGCTCGACCTGGAGCCGCCGGACCACACCCGTATCCGGCGCCTGGTGTCGAAGGCGTTCACTCCGCGGACGGTGGAGCGGCTGAAGCCGTACGTGCACGGGCTGGCGGACGACCTGGTGTCCCGGCTGGTGGCGGCGGGCGGCGGCGACCTGTTGACGGACGTGGCCGAGCCGCTGCCGGTCGCCGTGATCGCCGAGATGCTGGGCATCCCGGAGTCCGACCGCGCCCCGCTGCGCCCCTGGTCGGCGGAGATCTGCGGGATGTACGAGCTGAACCCGTCCGAGGAGACGGCGGCGAAGGCGGTCCGGGCCTCGCTCGAGTTCTCGGAGTACCTGCGTGCCCTGATCGCGGCCCGCCGCAAGGAGCCCGGCGACGACCTGATCTCGGGGCTGATCGCGGCCCACGACGAGGACGACGACCGCCTCACCGAGCAGGAGATGATCTCGACCTGCGTCCTGCTCCTGAACGCCGGTCACGAGGCCACGGTGAACGCCACGACCAACGGCTGGCTGGCGCTCTTCCAGCACCCGGACCAGCTCGCGGCCCTGCGCGCCGACCACTCCCTCGTCCCGTCCGCCGTCGAGGAGCTGATGCGTTACGACACCCCGCTCCAGCTCTTCGAACGCTGGGTGCTGGACGAGATCGAGATCGACGGCACGACGATCCCGCGCGGCGCGGAGATCGCGATGCTGTTCGGCTCCGCCAACCACGACCCGGCGGTCTTCGCCGACCCCGAACGCCTCGACCTCACCCGCCGGGACAACCCCCACATCTCCTTCAGCGCCGGCATCCACTACTGCATCGGCGCCCCACTGGCCCGCATCGAGCTGGCGGCGTCCATGACGTCCCTGCTGGAGCGGGCCCCGGGCCTGCGCCTGGCGGCGGAACCGGAACGCAGGCCGAACTTCGTGATGCGCGGCCTGACGGGACTACGCGTGGAACTGTGACGACCGAGGGCGCCGGCGCCGGCCCAGCAGCCAGGCGCCGAGCCCCCACAGCACGGCGGGCGCCACGGCCCCGGCGAGGAAGACCAGCGGCAGTTCGGTGAGGACGGCGCCGAAGTCCTGCCCGTTGTTCTCGAACTCGTTGCCGAGGTGCCGCTGGGTCCGCGCGGTCTGCCACCACACGACGACCGCACCCACGGCCCCGGCGAACGAGACCGCACATCCACCACCCGTCACCGCATCCCGACTCATACCTGCCCTGACGCTCGCACCGGCACGGTCGGTTTCACCGCCCACCGGCCCGACGTAGAGTGCCGGGCTGACAAGGCATGTTGCTGAGGTGGGGGTAAATGAGAACGACAGCAAGGCACTTGATCGTCCTGTGTTCCGCTCTGTTCGCGCTGATAACGATGTCGACCGTGGAGGCACAGGCGGCCGCCCGGCCGGTTCCCGTCACCGCCGGTGACAAGTACGCGCTCCAGTCCGTCGGTGCCGGCGGGCTCTACGTGTCGGCGGAGGTCGACACGGGCGGCGACCGGGAGGGCATGCTGCGGGCCCGCACGGCCGCGGACTCCGTCGACGACCTGGGCTCCTGGGAGAAGTTCACGCTGCACACCGACGACAAGGGGTGGACGGCCACGCTCCGCTCGGAGGGCAACGGAAACTACGTCACGACCGAGCGGAACGACACGGGCAGCCACGAGAACCTGCTCCGGGCCCGTGGCGCGACCGTCGGCGAGTGGGAGAAGCTGCACCTGAAGAAGCAGGCCGACGGCACATACGCCCTCAGCGCCTGGACGAACGACGGCTACAAGTACGTGACCGCCGAGATGCAGGACCCGGGCACCGACCGGGGACTGCTGCGGGCACGGTCCGATTCGGTGGGCTCCTGGGAGAAGTTCCGGCTCGTGTACCTGGGGGAGGAGAACGCGAGCGACGAAGGACCCCGGCCCAGTCCCGCGGCCCCCGCCCCGGCCGCCGACTTCAGGGTCATGACGTGGAACGTCTGCGCCAACCACAACGGCGACTGCCTCAACCACAGGGTGGACGGCGACGCCCTCGGGACCCAGATCGCCGCCCGGCTGGGCTCCGGCGCGGGCCAGTACCAGGCGGTGTTCCTCCAGGAACTCTGCGAGTCGCACGCCAAGAAGATCGAACACGCGCTGGAGGCAGCGACCTCCTCCGGGTGGGACGTGCGTTTCGCGCCCATCAAGTACGAGGTCGACGGGTCGTCCGTGAAGGCGGCGAGGACCTGCAACAACGCGGGGTCGGCAAGCGCGGGCTGGACAGACCGGGGCGCCTACGGCATCGCACTGGCCGTGCCGGACTCCAACGTCTGGTACGCGTCCTACGACCTGCCCTCGCCGAAGAACCGGACCATCGGGGACACGTGGGTGCGCATGGAGCAGCGCGCCGCACTGTGCGCCGTTCTCCCGGCCCAGGCGCTCCAGTTCTGCACGGCCCACTTCAGCGCCGGCGTGGCGCAGGACGACGCCGACGGGACGAAGCGCAGGGAGCAGGCGGCGCTGCTGCAGGACATCGTCCACTCGTACACGCCGGCCGGCTACCGGACCGTGTACGGCGGCGACTTCAACTCCGTACCGCCGGACTCGGCCTCGCCCGACACCCCCAAGGACGTACTCGCCTCCGCCTATGCGGCGGACAGGGAGTGCGACGAGGGGCGGTCGGCAGACCGGGTCCGTGACGGCCGGGCGACGAAGCCGCTGGGCACACGGAACATCAAGATCGACTATCTGTTCGCTCCGTCCGACGCGACCCTCGTCTCGTGCGACGTGACCGCCGACGCGGGGCGTTCCGACCACTATCCGATCCAGGCGCGCTTCGTCCTCCCCGCACGGTGACGCAGCCCCTGGTCCGGAACGCGCACGGCGTCCCGGACCAGGGCCGCGGGTCCCTTCCCGGCTGTGACGCCGGCAGGTCACGTCGGCAGATCACGTCGTGAGGTCACGTCGTCAGGTCCCGCCGCCGCAACCCCGCCAGTCCCGCCCCGGTCAGCACCGCCGCAAGCGCCGTGAGTACCAGCACCGGCGACCAGCTCATCTCCCCGCCCGGCAGCTTCGGCAGGTGTCCGAACGGGGACACGTCCAGGACGGTCTGCGGTACGTCCAGCACCGGTCCGACCCACCCGAGCAGCAGCACCGCGCCCGCGACGGCCCACGCGGCCACGGCCGCCCGGGGCAGCAGGCCGTGCAGCAGCACCGCCGCCCCGCCGATCACCCACACCGCCGGGAGCTGCACCAGGCACGCACCCAGGATCGCCCCGAGGTCCCGCCCGTACCCGGCGGCGAAGCCGAGCCCGGCGAGCAGCATGATGAGCGCGGCGCCGCCGAAGGAGATCACCAGGTGGCCCGCGGCCCACCGCAGCCGGCCCACCGCGCCCGCCAGCACGGGTTCCGCGCGCCCGGACGTCTCCTCGCCGCTGAGCCGCAGCACCGACGCCACGACGTAGAGCGCGGCGATCAGCCCGAGCATGCCGACCATCGCCGACACGAACGCGTCGGTCAGCCCGGCCTGCCCGCCCATCCGCTCGATGATCTCGCGGGCCTGTTCGTTGTCCCCGACCAGATCGGCCGCGCCCTCCGTCATCCCGCCGTAGACGACCCCGGCGGCGAAGAAGCCGATGCTCCAGCCGAGGACGCCGCCCCGCTGCAGGCGCCAGGCCAGCGCACCGGCCGTACGCAGGCGCCCGGCGGCCGGTCCGGGCCGGGTCGGCAGGAAGCTCATGCCGAGGTCCCGGCGCCCGGCCAGCCCGTAGGCCGCGGCTGCCTGCGCCACCGTCGCGCCCGCGATCAGCAGCAGCACCCACCACCGCTCACCGGCGAAGGCCCGCACGTTCTCCAGCCAGCCGAGCGGCGACACCCAGGTCAGGACCGACGAGCCTCCCCCAGAGCCGAAAGCCCGGGAGGTACCCCCATCCGTCGCCGAGTCGCCCGCCGCCCGCAGTACGAAGGCCGCGCCCAGCACCGCGGCCGTCAGCCCCCGGGCCGGCCGGGCGCTCTCGGTGAACTGGGCGACGATCGCCGCCGTGGTCGCGAAGAGCATCCCGACGCCCGCGACCCCGAGTCCGAGGGCCAGCGCACCGGCCGCCCCCTGCCCGGCCAGTCCGACGGTGATCAGCAGGGCCAGTACGGCGTTGGCGACCGCCGCCGCCAGCAGTGCTGCCGTCAGTGCGGCCCGGCGGCCGACCATTCCGGAGGCGACGACCTCCTGCCGTCCGCTCTCCTCCTCGTCCCGGGTGTGCCGTACGACGATCAGCAGGCTCATCACGGCGGCGAGCGCACCGGCGTACAGGCCGACGCGCCAGGCGGTGAGCGCGCCGAGACTGTCGTCGAAGACCGGGCCGACCAGGGCGCGCAGCGAGGCGTTGGTCTCCATCTGCCGCATCAGATCGGCGCGTTCGGCGGTGGTGCCGTACAGGCCCTTGAGGGTGCCCGGCATGGACAGCACCATGAGGGCGTTCACCGCGACCCAGACGGGGATCAGTACGCGGTCGCGGCGCAGGGCGAAGCGCAGCAGCGTGCCGGTGCCGGCCAGTTGGCGCGAGCCTCCGGGCCGGGCGGGGAGAACCGTGGCGTCGGCGGCAGCGGTCATCGCGCCGTCACCTCCGCTCCGGACTCCGCGTCCCCGCCCTGGTAGTGCCGCAGGAACAGCTCCTCCAGCGTCGGCGGCGTCGACGTCAGCGACCGCACGCCCGTCGCGCTCAGCGACCTGAGGACGGCGTCCAGCTTGTCCGTGTCGACCTGGAGCCGGACCCGGTGGCCCTGGACGTCGAGGTCGTGCACGCCCGGCAGGCGGGTCAGGCCGTTCGGGGCGCCCGCGAGTTCGGCGGTGACGCTGGTCCGGGTCAGGTGGCGCAGGTCGGCGAGCGAGCCGCTCTCGACGGTCCGGCCCTTGCGGATGATGCTGACCCGGTCGCACAGCTCCTCCACCTCGCTGAGGATGTGGGAGGAGAGCAGCACCGTCCGGCCGCGCTCGCGCTCCTCCTCCACGCAGCGCTGGAAGACCTCCTCCATCAGCGGGTCGAGCCCGGAGGTGGGTTCGTCGAGGATCAGCAGGTCCACGTCCGACGCGAAGGCGGCCACCAGGGCCACCTTCTGGCGGTTGCCCTTGGAGTACGTGCGGCCCTTCTTGCCCGGGTCGAGTTCGAACCGCTCGACCAGCTCCGCGCGCCGCCGGGTGTCGAGTCCGCCGCGCAGCCTGCCGTAGAGGTCGATGACCTCGCCGCCGGAGAGGTTGCGCCACAGCGTCACGTCACCGGGGACGTACGCGATCCGCCGGTGGGCCTGAACCGCGTCCGCCCACGGGTCGCGGCCGAGTACCTGCGCGGCGCCCGAGTCGGCGCGCAGCAGGCCGAGCAGGACCCGGATGGTGGTGGACTTGCCGGCTCCGTTGGGCCCGAGGAATCCGTGGACCTCGCCGGTCTCGACCTCCAGGTCGAGGCCGTCCAGAGCATGCGTGCGCCCGAACGACTTGTGGAGTCCGGAGACGCTGATTGCCTTCGTCATGTTTCGGAAAGTACGCTACTTTCAGAAACTTGTGAAGTTAAGAAACCGTCAAGACGGTGAGGGATGATCGTGGGATGAGGCAACCAGCGGATCAGGCGGAAGCGGGGCGCGACCCCGAGGCGGTGTCCCAGTTCGTGGAGGGCTTCGCGGCCCAGCTCGTCGAGGCCGGGATGCAGCGCATGCCCGCCCGGGTCTTCGCCGCGCTGCTGGCCTCCGACTCGGGCACGCTGACCTCGGCGGAGCTGGGCGAGAGCCTCCGGGTCAGCCCGGCCGCCGTCTCCGGCGCCGTGCGCTACCTCTCGCAGCAGCACATGGTCTCGCGCGAGCGCGAACCCGGCTCGCGCCGGGAGCGCTACCGGGTGCACAGCAACCAGTGGTACGAGGCGCTCACCAACCGCGAGGCCGTCCTCAAACGCTGGGAGAGCGCGCTGCGCGACGGGGTCACCAGCCTCGGCGCCGACACCCCGGCGGGCCGGCGCATGGCAGAGACCCTCGCCTTCTTCGAGTTCGTCGACGGGGAGATCGTCGCGATGATGGAACGCTGGCGGGTGCACCGGGAGGAGCGGTTCGGGCGGGGGTGACGGTGATCGTAAAAGTGGATCACGGTGGCGTAAGTGATCCACTACGCTGAGTTGTCACTGGTCCGCATCACGGGGAGGGCGCATCATGACTGTCATGGCGGAGCGACCGACGACGAGCGGCACTGAATACCAGAGCTTCGAGGAACTGCTGGTAGCCCTCGACGAACTGGCTGTACCCGACGGCTACAGGGCCGAGATCACGAGGGGGAGCATCGTCGTGTCGCCGTGGTCGAAGGGCTACTACCTCCGGGTGATGCGCCTGGTGTGCGTCCAGCTGGAGGCACATCTGCCCGAATCTCACGTGATCGAACGAGGACCGTTCCTCTACGTCTTCCCGGGAGACGGGTGCGCCTACGGGCCGGACATCCACGTGGCGCACGAGCGAGTCTTCGAGACGGAGAGCCACCACTTGGACGGGGAGGCCCTGTCCTTCGTCGCCGAGCTGACTTCTCCCGCCACCCGGAACAACGACCTGACCGAGAAGGTGGAGGTCTACGGCCGCGCCGGTGTCCCCGTCTACCTGATCCTCGACATGCAGGAGGAGCAGGCCACGGTCCTGTGGACGCCGTCCGCCAAGGGATACGAATCCCGCCTCACCAGGCCGTTCGGTGAGAAGCTTCCGATCCCGGCCCCGTTCGACTGCCTGCTGGACACCTCCGGCTTCAAGGCCCCCTGACCAGGAGCCCTACCCCGCCGGCAGCGTCAGCCCCCACGCCCCCTCCCGGGCCACCCACGTCCGCGTCCCCACCGGCCCGCACACCACCGTGTCCGCCCGGTACCGGAAGTGCGCCCCCGACACGGTCACCGTCCGTCCGCGCGCCGTCAGCGGCGCCGCCTGCGCGTCCATCGACAGCGGCCGCACCTCCACCGCGGCCGTTCCCGAGCCGCCCGGCACCACCGTCAGCGCCTCCACCGGCTGGTCCAGGTCCACCAGCGTCACCCCGTCGACCTCCACCCGCAGCCGGGCCGGGCCCGCCGCCCCCGGCGCCACGGTGGTCCGGGCCGGACGCGAGGACGCCAGCGTCCGTACGAGCGACTGGCAGGTCCGCAGCCAGGGACGGACCGGCGCGGGCGAGCCCGGGCCGGGGTGCGCCTCCGCCGGCACCGGCAGCGGCAGCGGCGGAACGCCCACCGCCCCCAGCACCACCCCGTCGCTGTCGTCGACGAGCAGGTCCAGACGGCGTTCCGCGCCGTCGAGCACGGCCCGCGCCGCCGCCACCGCACCGGTCGGCAGCCCCAGGGACCGGGCGAGACCGAGCGCGGGGCCCACCGGCACCACCGACAGCGCACAGTCCGCCAGCTCCCGCCGCCGGTGCAGCAGGGCCACGGCCCGCAGCAGCGCACCGTCGTCACCGACCACCACCGGGCGCCGCGAGCCGCGCCGGCCGAGCGCCCGGGCGAACTCCTCCGGGCCGTCCGGCAGACACACCTTCGTATGCGACGCACCCGCGCTGAGCACGTCTTTCGCGATCCGGACGGACTCCCCGTCCAGCCGCCGGGCGGCCGGATCGACGACCACCAGAAGCTGGTCGGACCTCGCGGAAGAGTTCGCGGAAGAGCTCGCGGAAGTCGCCACCTCGGCCATGCCTCGCTTCCTCGGGTAGCATCTTTGTGCAAGAGCCCCTTGCGCTGTTGCGCCAGGGGCTTCGTCTATTCCGGGGCACCCGGTCCGACGGTTGGCGGCCAACGACGGTCGCGGTGTATGTGGCGGAAACCCGTCGCATACGCCCTCGACCATGGACATGCCCCGCCCGGAAGGGGTGTACGCGCGTGCCCGCACTTGTGCTGCTCGGTGCTCAGTGGGGTGACGAAGGCAAGGGAAAGGCGACGGACCTGCTCGGTGGTTCCGTCGACTATGTGGTGCGCTACCAGGGCGGCAACAACGCCGGCCACACGGTGGTAGTGGGCGACCAGAAGTACGCCCTGCACCTGCTCCCTTCCGGGATTCTCTCCCCCGGCTGCACGCCGGTCATCGGAAACGGTGTCGTCGTCGACCCGTCGGTCCTGTTCTCCGAGCTGAGCGGGCTGAACGAGCGTGGCGTCGACACGTCCAAGCTCCTGATCAGCGGCAACGCTCACATCATCACGCCGTACAACGTCACCGTCGACAAGGTGACGGAACGCTTCCTCGGCAAGCGCAAGATCGGCACCACCGGGCGCGGCATCGGCCCGACCTACGCCGACAAGATCAACCGCGTGGGCATCCGGGTCCAGGACCTCTACGACGAGTCGATCCTCACCCAGAAGGTCGAGGCGGCGCTCGACGTCAAGAACCAGATGCTCACCAAGCTCTACAACCGCCGCGCCATCGCCACCGGCCAGGTCGTCGAGGAACTGCTCGGCTACGCGGACAAGCTCGCGCCGTACGTCGCCGACACCGTCCTGGTCCTCAACCAGGCGCTCGACGACGACAAGGTGGTCCTCTTCGAGGGCGGCCAGGGCACGCTCCTGGACATCGACCACGGCACGTACCCCTTCGTCACCTCGTCCAACCCGACCGCGGGCGGCGCCTGCACCGGCGCCGGCGTGGGCCCGACGAAGATCAGCCGGGTCATCGGCATCCTCAAGGCGTACACGACCCGAGTCGGCGCCGGACCCTTCCCGACCGAGCTGTTCGACGAGGACGGCGAGGCCCTGCGCCGCATCGGCGGCGAGCGCGGTGTGACGACCGGCCGCGACCGTCGCTGCGGCTGGTTCGACGCGGTGATCGCCCGCTACGCCACCCGCGTCAACGGCCTCACCGACTTCTTCCTCACCAAGCTCGACGTCCTCACCGGCTGGGAGCGGATCCCGGTCTGCGTGGCCTACGAGATCGACGGAAAGCGCGTCGAGGAGCTGCCGTACTCGCAGTCCGACTTCCACCACGCGAAGCCGGTCTACGAGACGCTGCCCGGCTGGAGCGAGGACATCACCAAGGCGAAGTCCTTCTCCGACCTGCCGAAGAACGCCCAGGCGTACGTCAAGGCGCTGGAGGAGATGTCCGGCGCCCCGATCTCCGCGATCGGCGTCGGCCCGGGCCGGGACGAGACGATCGAGATCAACTCGTTCCTGTAGGCACCGCCCGCGCATCGCGCACACCGACGGCCGGGACCCCGCACGGGGCCCCGGCCGTCGGCGTCGGGACGGCGGATACGCTGGCCGGAGCCTTTCAGCGGACAGACCGCGACGGACAGCGACGGACAGCACGGAGCGAGCGGAACATGCGGAAGCCCACCACCCGGACGTGGATCTGGCTGACCGTGGCGGTCGTCGCCGTGACCGCCGGCCTCTTCTACGTCGACGGCCACCGCGTCTCCGCGGCCCCGCACGCCGACGACCCCAAGTGCGACAAGGTGGTCTCCCGGCTGCCCGACGACATACCCGGCGCCTCCCGCGACTGGGCCCTGGGCGACGCGGTGGCGTCCTGGGGCGGCCAGAAGGCCGTGTTCCGCTGCGGCGCCGAGGAGCTCCAGCCCAACGTCAACCTCTGCGTCACCGCGGACGGCGTCGACTGGGTCCTGGACGAGGCACGGCTCAAGCGGGACGGCGTGAGCGTCCTGCGGACGTACGGCCGCTCACCGGCCGTGGAGTTCACGTACTCCGGTCCGCGCGAGGAGGTGGGCGGCATCCTCGCCAGCCTGGACCCCGCCGTGAAGTGGATCCCGCAGGAGCGCAAGTGCATCGGCCTCGACGACGCGGACACCGCCCTGTAGCCCTTCGTTCGGCCCCCTCCGCCGGGCGCCGGCGCGTGTCGTGGTGTCGGATCGGGGCATGACCGACCGTGACCGAGCCGCTTCCTGCCAGGGCCCGTTCGGCGGCGGGACGACGGGGCCCGGCGACTGCGGCGACCCGGCCCGCTTCGAGGTCGCCCGGCACCTGCGGGCGCCGCTGCGGGTGTGCCCCGTGCACCTGGGACCGTCGCTGCTGCTGGCCGACGGGGTGCTGTGGCCGCCGGGGATCGTCCTGGTGCGGTGACGGGCCCCCGCGGGTGCGCGTACGCCGGATGGTTCACTGGGGGCCCGCCCCCGAGGGCCCCTGGACGCGGAAGGAAGCCGTACGGTGCCCGGACGACCCGATGACGTGGCCCGGCAGTTCGAGCTGGACCGGCCCCGGCTGCGGGCGGTCGCGTACCGGATCCTCGGTTCGCTCGGCGAGGCGGACGACGCGCTCCAGGAGGCCTGGCTGCGGGCCGACCGGGCGGACACCTCCGAGGTGGCCAATCCCTCGGGCTGGCTCACCACGGTCGTGGCCCGGGTCTGCCTCAACCTACTCCGCGCCCGCGACACCCGCCGCGAGGAGCCGCTGGAGGACGCGTCACGCGGACGAACGGCCGGCACCGGCACCGGCACCGATCCGGCCGAGGAGGCGCAGCTCGCCGACGAGGTCGGGATCGCGCTGCTGATCGTGCTGGACACTCTCGGGCCCGCCGAGCGGCTCGCGTTCGTCCTGCACGACATGTTCGACGTGCCCTTCGGCGACATCGCCGCGATGCTCGGCAAGACCTCCGCCGCCACCCGCCAGCTGGCCGCCCGCGCCCGCCGCCGGGTCCGCGGCGTCCCCGCACCCGACGCCGACCTGCCGCGCCGGCGCCGCGCGGTCGACGCCTACCTGGCGGCCACCCGCGGCGGCGACTTCGACGCGCTGGTGGCCCTGCTCCACCCGGACGTCGTGCTGCGCGCCGACGCGGCGGTCGTGCCGACGCCCGAGCCCTTCACGGTCGGCGGGGCTGATCCGGTGGCCAGGGGCGCGATGGCCTCGACGGGCCGGGCCCGGGACGCCGCCGTCGTCCTCGTCGACGGCCGGCCGGGCATGGCGATGGCCGAGCACGGCAGGCTGCGCGTCGTCCTCCGCTTCGACTTCGCCGCCGACGGCCGCATGACCGGCATCGACGTGATCGCCGAGCCCGCCCGCCTGACCGAACTGGACATCACGGGCATAGGCTGAGCTGATCAGCCGGACGCTGGACCACGTCAGGCCGGAGGCCGCCTACTTCGGCCCCCTCGGCGGCCGGCGGACGGCCCTGATGGTCTTCGACATGCAGGACAGCTCGGAACTGCCGCCCACCGGTGAGCCGTTCTTCACCGAGCTGAACGCCGAGGTCGAGGTCTCCCCGATCATGAACGCGGACGAACTGCGCGAGGGTCTGTCCCGGCTGGGCTAGCTGAAGACGATCATCGATCCCTGCGCCAGGCTCCGGGTCGCCGCCGTGTGCAGCCCCAGCCAGACGTGGCGCTCCCGGGCGAAGGGGCTGGAGTCGTACGGTGCGGCCACGGCCGGTTCCTCCAGCTCCGTCGGGGCGAGCGGCGGCTGCGGCGCGGCCGGGGGGTTGGCCGGGTCGATGCCGAGGGCCGGGGCGACCGCCTCCAGCTCCCGCAGCAGTGTGTGCGAGGAGCCCAAGGGGCCGCCGCCCGCGAGGAGTTCGTCGCTGGAGAGTGGGTGCGGGAAGTCCACCGGGACGTAGGCGCCCGCGTGGTCGTAGTGCCAGACGAGGTGGGACTGCTGGGCCGTCGACTCGAACATCTCCAGCAACTGCTCGTAGTCCCCGCCGAGTTCGTCCACCGGGGTCACCGGCAGGCCGCACACCTGGAGGAGGTAGGACCGGCGCAGGAAGTGCAGCGCGTCGTAGTCGAAACCGGCCACCGGGGCGACCTCGCCGGAGAGTCCCGGCATGTACTGGTACACCGGCACCGGCGGCAGCCCGGCCTCGGCCAGCACCTTGTCGTACTGCGCGAGTTCCTCGGCGAACGGGTTGTCCGGCGTGTGGCATAAGACGTCGACGAGCGGTACCAGCCACAGGTCACAGGCCAAAAGAGGGCTCCTCACACAGCACGGTGGTCAGGGCAGCGTAGTCGGTGTGCGCCGGTGCGCGTTGCGTGCAGGTCCCATACCCATCTGGGGCCGGACCACGACACGTCCGGCGTTGGTCATCCCCCGGAGGGCCCTCCGGTCAGCCCTTCGACGAGGGCGAGCGAGTGGGCGTTGTACGCGTCGACGAGCGCGCGTGCGCCCGGAACGTCCCGGCGGGCGAGGGCGTCGACCAGTTCGGTGTGCCCGGACCACAGCGCGCCGCGCAGTTCGCTGAGCCGGCGCAGGTGCTGCACCGTGCACACCCAGCTCTGCACGCGCAGCCGGTGCAGGAAGTCGCAGAGGTAGGGGTTGCCGAAGAGGGTGGCCAGCTCGCGCCAGTAGCGCAGGTCGTAGCCGATCAGGACGGTCAGCTCCCCGGCCGCGGCGGCGCGCTGGGCCTCCTCGCCGCGGCGGCGGACCCCGAAGAGGGCGGCGGCGATCCGCGGGTCGGCCGGGTCCGGCAGGTCCGCCGCGAGGGCGAGGAACATGCCGTCGGTCACCAGACTGCGGGCCTCGATCATGCCGCGGAAGTCGTCGACCGAGTACTCGTGGACGCGGAATCCCCGGTGGTGGTCCGCGTCGAGGAGCCCCTGCGCGGACAGGTCGACCAGGGCCTCGCGCACCGGCGTCGCGGACACCCCGTACTGCTCGGCGATCTCCTTGACGGTGAACTCCTGCCCCGGCTGGAGCCGCCCGGCCAGCACCTCGTCACGGAGCGCGTCGGCGATCTGCTGCCGCAGGGTGCTGCGCGTGACGGCACCGGTACCGCGGGGGCCGGGCATGGTCGGGCGTCTCCTCGTCGGGTCCGGGGCGCCGGTCGGGGCGTCGTTCGGGAGGTGTGTTCATACACGGGAGGTGTGTTCGTACATACGTCTACCGCGTACGAGCACGCAACCCTACGCGCTCGGGTCCGGCGCCCGTTCCCGGCTACCGTGTGTACTCGTCCGCCACGGACAGTGCGGTGTCCAGGGCCGCGAGGCCCTCCTTCAGCTCCGCCTCGGTGATGTTGCACGGCGGGACCACGTGGGTGCGGTTCATGTTCACGAACGGCCACAGGCCGTGCGCCTTGGCGGAGGCGGCGAACGCGGACATGGGCGCGGCCGCCTGTCCGGACGCGTTGTAGGGCACCAGCGGCTCCCGGGTCTCCCGGTCCTTCACCAGCTCCAGCGCCCAGAACATGCCGGTGCCGCGCACCTCGCCCACGCTCGGGTGGCGCTCGGCCAGCTCCCGCAGCGCCGGTTCGACGACCTCGCCGCCGAGCCGGGCGGCGTGCTCGACGACGCCCTCCTCGGCCATGACGCCGATCGTCGCGGCGGCGGCGGCACAGGCCAGCGGGTGTCCGGAGTAGGTCAGCCCGCCGGGGTAGGGCCGCTCGGCGAAGGTCGCGGCGATCTCGCCGGAGATCGCGACGCCGCCGAGGGGCACGTAGCCCGAGTTCACGCCCTTGGCGAAGGTCATCAGGTCGGGCACGACGTCGTACAGGCCGGCGGCGAACCACGTACCGGTCCGGCCGAACCCGGCCATGACCTCGTCGAGCACGAACACGATGCCGTACTTGTCGCAGATCTCGCGCACCCCGGCCAGGTAGCCGGCCGGCGGCGTCATGATCCCCGCGGTGCCCGGGATCGTCTCCAGGACGATCGCGGCGACGGTCCCCGGGCCCTCGAAGGCGATCGTCGTCTCCAGGTGCTCCAGCGCCCGCGCGCACTCCTGCTCCTCGGTCTCGGCGTAGAAGCGCGAGCGGTACAGGAACGGCGCCCAGAAGTGCACGACACCGGCCGTGCCGCTGTCGGAGGCCCAGCGGCGCGGGTCACCGGTGACGTTGACCGCCTGCTGGGTGCCGCCGTGGTACGAGCGGTAGGCGGAGAGCACCTTGGGGCGGCCCGTGTGCAGCCGGGCCATGCGCAGGGCGTGCTCGACGGCGTCGGCGCCGCCGTTGGTGAAGAAGATCTTGTCCAGGTCACCGGGCGTCCGCTCGGCGATCAGCCGGGCCGCCTCCGAGCGTGCCTCGACGGCGAACGCGGGCGCGAACGTCGTCATCCTCGCCGCCTGCTCCTGGATCGCGGCGACGACCTTCGGGTGCTGGTAGCCGATGTTCGTGTAGACGAGCCCGCTGGAGAAGTCGAGGTAGCGCTTCCCTTCGTAGTCCCAGAAGTACGACCCCTCGGCGCCGGCGACGGCGAGCGGGTCGATGAGCTCCTGCGCTGACCAGGAGTGGAAGACGTGCGCGCGGTCCGCGGCCTTCACGGCGGCGCCGGCCTGGGGATTGGGCTGAGGGGTCATGCGGCCGAGGGTAGATGTCCGCGATGCGGAAACGGAATCGGCGTCCTGTCTGCGGTCGGGAGCTTTCCACGACAGGTTGTCGACGCGACGCGGACGCGTATCCGAAGCGCGGGGCCGCTCCGTTACGGAACCGTGGACAACGCTCGTCCTTCGCGCGACCGCCTGCGCACTATCCTCGCCCTGTTGCTCACGTTCGGGGGGAAGGCGGCGCAGCATGCGGAAACTGGGGGACGGGGACCCACAGCACATCGGGGCCTACCGGCTGCTGGGGCGGCTGGGGGCGGGCGGTATGGGCCATGTCTATCTGGCCCGCTCGGACCGCGGGCGCACCGTCGCCGTCAAGCTGGTGCGCGAGGAGCTGGCCGCGCTGGACGAGTTCCGCGAGCGGTTCCGGCAGGAGGTCGAGTCCGCGCGCCGGGTCGGCGGGCACTGGACGGCGCCCGTACTGGACGCGGACACCGAGGCCGCGGTGCCGTGGGTGGCCACCGGGTACGTCGCGGGGCCCAGCCTCCAGCAGGTCGTCGGGCACGACCACGGTGCTCTGCCGGAACGTTCCGTGCGCACGCTGGCGGCCGGTCTCGCCCACGCGCTCCAGGACATCCACGCCGCCGGGATCGTCCACCGCGACCTCAAGCCGTCCAACGTCCTGGTCACCATCGACGGTCCGCGCGTCATCGACTTCGGCATCGCGCGGGCCCTGGAGACGGTGACCGACGGCGGCCTCACCCGCACCGGCGCGCTGGTCGGCTCGCCCGGCTTCATGGCACCCGAGCAGGTGCGCGGCGACCGCGTCACGCCCGCGTGCGACGTCTTCTGCCTCGGCTCGGTCCTCGCCTACGCCGCCACGGGCGACCTGCCCTTCGGCACCGCGAACAGCGGCGTGCACGCGCTGATGTTCCGCATCGCGCAGGAGGAGCCCGACCTGGAGGGCGTGCCCGAGGGCATCGCCGACCTGGTACGCGACTGCCTGAAGAAGGACCCCGCCGCGCGGCCGGGTCTCGCCGAGGTCCTGGAGCGCACGGGCGCGCAGGACACGGTCACCGACGGCCGGTCCCGCGACCCGTGGCTGCCCGGCGCCCTGGTGGCCCAGCTCGGCCGGCACGCGGTACGGCTCCTGGACACGGAGAACCCCGAGGACGCCGGACCCGCGGCAGACGCCGAAGAGGCGGGCGGCAAGGCGCCGCACGGCGCGGGCACGGAGCCGACACCGGACGGTCCGACGCCGGTGGGTCCGCCGCCCCCGCGTGAGCCGGGCAGTGGCGGCACCCCGCTGAACCACCTCCCGACCCTGGTCGCGGGCCAGACCCCGCCCACGCCGCCGCCCGCGGCCAACGGCCACCAGCAGCCGCCCGCGCCGGGTCACGCCCCGGTCCCGGACGCGGCATGGCACGCCTCGCAGCCCGGCTACCAGCAGCCGGCCTACCCGCAGCCGGGGTACCAGCAGCCGGGCCATCCGCACCCGTACGGCGGGGGCGGTCTCGGCCCGACCCCGCCCCAGGGGCCGCCACCGTACGGATCCCCGCACGAGCCGGCCCGGAGCACCCGCTCCTCCACCGCGCTGCTGATCGTCGTCGCCCTGGTGGTCGCGCTGGGCGCGGGCGGCGCGGTCTACGCCCTGATGCGCGGCGACGGCGGCGACACGGCGGGCGGCGACCCCACGCCCACGCGGTCCACCGGAGCGCCGCAGGACCCGGGCAAGGGCTCGCCCGGCACGTCCGATCCCGCGGGGGGCCAGTCGCCGTCGACCGGCTCGACCGCTCCGGCCGCCGACGAGGGCACCGTCCCGGCCGGGTACGTGGGCGACTGGACGAGCACCATCGACAACGCCTCCGGCACACACCCCCGCAGGCTGACCATCACGCAGGGCGAGGTCGGCGACACGGTGCTGACCCTCGTGGCGGACGGCCCGACGGACGCCGGCACCTACCACTGCGTGTTCGACGCCGTCCTCACCGCCGAGCCGGGCGCCGACGGGCCGCTGCGGCTCGGTCCGTCCCAGGTCAGGTCCGGTCCCTCCACCAGTTGCGCCCCGGGCGGGTCCACCACGGTCACCCTGCTGCCGGACGGCGGTCTGGAACGCACCAACGACGACACGGGCGAGTCCCTGGTCTACACCCGCGGGTGAGGTGAGCGGACGCGGTCCCGCCGCCGGGAGGTCACCGGGGCTCCGGCGGGCGCTGGCGTGGCATGTTCGGGCGGGAGCCGTTCTGCGGGGGGACGGGGAAGCGGCCGGTGGTGCCGGTGCCCGCGCCCTCCGGTCGCGGCCCGTCGGCCGCCGCCGCGGTGTGCGGCCCCAGGGGCGCCGGTCCCGGACGGAAGCTCACCATCCAGTCCGTCGTCTCCGCCCGCACCAGCTCCGTCACGTCCTCCGAGAACCGCCGCAGCACCAGCAGACACCGCTCCGCGGCCTCGCTCGCCGTCCCCTCCGCCGGTCCCAGCACCTCCCGCACGCTCTCCGACGCCCAGTCGAACTGGAGCGCCTGGAGCCGGCGCTGCACCGCCTGCGCCGTGGCCACGTCCCGCATCCACCCGGCCGTGACCCCGAAGTACCGGTCACCCGTCACACACGCCACCGCCCACAGCAGCGCCAGATACCCCCAGGGCGCCACCCCGCCCGCCGCCCCGGACAGGTCGAGCAGCGGCAGCGCCGCCCCGGCGGCCGCGCCCACCGCGGCCCCGCACCGCAGCAGCACGGCGCCGCGCCGCTTCCACACCCGGTCCGCGAGATACCAGGCCGCCGTGTCCAGCGCGCCCCGCTCCACCCACCGGTACAGCTCGTCGAGGCGCTCGGCGGGCAGGGCCCAGTCCCCGAGGGGAAACGCCCGCCCGGTCAGGTCGCCCGGCCGCGTCCCGGCCGCCCCCTCACCGCCACCGCCCGCTCCGTTGTGCGGCGGCCCCTCGGGCTGCATCTCCGGCTGACCCACCCGGCACTCCCTACTGCTCGCCACTGCTCGCCGTACCGCTCGCCGTCCGCGAGGACTCATACGCCGGAACCCCGCGCCGGAACCCTTCCTACCGCCCAATGGGTGGCGAAGAGCCTTGTTCCGCCGGTTTTCCGCCCGGAAGAGGGCGTTGATCAGGTATAGGGCTGCCACGACATCACTCGAAAGAGTGCTGGGGCGAGGGCCGCCCGGACCACGTAGGCTCGTGCCGAACGGCAAAACCGTCGTGACCGGACTTGATGGGAGCTGAACGTGATCCCCGGTGGTGGCCAGCCCAACATGCAGCAGCTGCTCCAGCAGGCCCAGAAGATGCAGCAGGACCTGGCGAAGGCCCAGGAGGAACTGGCCCGGACCGAGGTCGACGGCCAGGCGGGCGGCGGCCTGGTGAAGGCCACGGTCACCGGCTCCGGCGAGCTGCGCGGGCTCAGGATCGACCCGAAGGCGGTGGACCCGGAGGACACCGAGACCCTCGCCGACCTGATCGTCGCCGCCGTCCAGGCGGCCAACGAGAACGCGCAGAACCTCCAGCAGCAGAAGCTCGGCCCGCTCGCCCAGGGGCTGGGCGGCAGCGGCATCCCCGGCCTGCCCTTCTGAACCGTCTCTCCGGTTCGCCTTTCTCAGACCGACCGGAGCCATCTACCGTACGTAGTGCACGAACCTCAGGAAGGACGGCAGTCCGTTGTACGAAGGCGTGGTCCAGGACCTCATCGACGAACTCGGGCGGCTGCCCGGCGTCGGTCCCAAGAGCGCGCAGCGGATCGCCTTCCACGTCCTGCAGGCCGAGCCGACCGACGTACGGCGGCTCGCCCAGGCCCTCATGGAAGTGAAGGCCAAGGTCCGCTTCTGTGCGACCTGCGGAAACGTCGCGCAGGAGGAGCAGTGCAACATCTGCCGCGACACCCGGCGCGATCCTTCCGTCATCTGCGTGGTGGAGGAACCGAAGGACGTCGTCGCCATCGAGCGCACCCGTGAGTTCCGCGGGCGCTACCACGTGCTCGGCGGCGCGATCAGCCCGATCGACGGGGTCGGCCCCGACGACCTCCGCATCCGTGAGCTGCTGGCCCGCCTGGCGGACGGCACGGTCACGGAGCTCATCCTGGCCACGGACCCGAATCTGGAGGGCGAGGCCACGGCCACGTACCTCGCCCGCATGATCAAGCCCATGGGCCTCAAGGTCACCCGCCTGGCCAGCGGCCTCCCGGTGGGCGGCGACCTGGAGTACGCGGACGAGGTGACCCTCGGCCGCGCCTTCGAGGGGAGACGACTCCTAGATGTCTGACGCCACGCTGCACGCGACCAACCAGAACCCGGACGACTTCGCGGTCCAGATCGCCGACCAGATCGAGAGCTTCCTGGTGGCCGTCACCGAGGTGGCGAAGGGCGACGAGCCCGACTCGGCCGTGCCCTTCCTCCTCCTGGAGGTCTCCCAGCTGATGCTGGCCGGGGGCCGCCTGGGCGCCCACGAGGACATCGTTCCCGACGAGCGCTACGAGCCCGACCCGGGCCCGGAGCTGGACGTGGACGAGATCCGCGAGAACCTGGCCCGCATCCTCGACCCGATCGACGTCTACTCCGAGGTCTTCGACCCCTACGAGCCGCGCAAGGCCCCGGTCCCGGCCCGTATCTCCGACGACCTCACCGACGTCATCACCGACCTGCGCCACGGCATGGTCCACTACAAGGCCGGCCGCACCACGGAGGCGCTGTGGTGGTGGCAGTTCTCCTACTTCTCCAACTGGGGCTCCACCGCCTCCGCGACCCTGCGCGCCCTCCAGTCCGTCGTCGCCCACGTCCGCCTGAACCAGCCCCTGGAGGAGCTGGACGGCCTCGACACCGACCAGGAGCTGGGCGACGAGACCCTGGAGTCGGAGGCCGGCCGCGTCATGGTCCGGGAGATCGCGGGCCCGCTGGGCCTGCGGCCGGTGAAGTAGCGGCGCCCTTCGAGACGGGCTCCGGGCTCCGGGTCCGGTCCCCGCCCGGTCGACCGACGTGTCGAGGGACCTGTCTCCGGGCCGTCAGGCCAGCGAGGTGTGGGCCGGATCCGTGACCGGGAGGCTCCCGCTGCGACGGGTGCCGAAGGGGGCACGCCAGTCCCCCGTGCCCGGGTAGTAGTAGGTGCCGTGGTCCGTGTACGCGAACAGATCGGGGTGCCCGTCGCTGTCGGTGTCGCCGATGCCGACGGTGTACCGGTAGATGTCCCAGCCGGTACCGATCCGGGTGCGGGCGGCGAAGGTGCCGTCGCCCTTGCCGAGGTAGAGCCAGAGGACGCCGTCCTTGTCGCGGGCGACCAGGTCACCGGTAGCGGCCCCGCCGATGTCGCCGGTCGCGGTGAGCTGGTCGTAGACGTCCCAGCCCCCGCCGACCCGGGTGCGGCTCCCGAAGGGTGCGCGCCAGTCGCCGGTTCCCTCGTAGAGCCAGAGGACGCCGGACTTGTCGGTGGCCAGGAGGTCGGGTTTGCCGTCATTCGTGAGGTCGCTGCCCGCGGCGAGCTGGTCGTAGACGCCCCAGCCCCCGCCGATGCGGCTGCGGGTGGCGAAGGTGCCGTCGCCCTTGCCGAGGTAGAGCCAGAGGACGCCGTCCTTGTCGCGGGCGACCAGGTCACCGGTAGCGGCCCCGCCGACGTCCCCGGTCGCCTCGATCCGGTCGTAGGCGTTCCAGCCGCCGCCGACGAGTTCGTTCTCCCCTTCGTGGATCGCGTTGCGGGAGTCCGAGCGCCACAGCCGGCCGGAGGTGTCCCGGGCCAGGAGATCGGGGGTTCCGTTGTCGTTGAAGTCGTGGGGAGCGGCGGGTGACCTGACGACCGTGAAGGTGCCGGAGGCGGTCAGGGTCGGGCCGATGCCGTTGAGCGGGCTCGCGGAGATCTCCCACACGTAGTCGCCGTTGTACGCCGTGAGTTGTGAGTCGTTCAGACTTCCGCCCCATCCCGAAGTGAACTCCGGTGACGTGGGCCGGCTGAACCGGAGTTCCTCCGTCTTCCCGGTGCGAACGTGGCGCAGGGTGGCCGTGATGTCCGCGTTGCTCCGGGAGAGGGTCCAGGTCAGGTTCCGTCCGCCGCCGCGGCTGAGATCGATCACCTCGGGGATGTCGTGGCCCACCAGGGTCAGGCGCGTCGGCTCACCCGTGCTCGCGACCAGGGACGCGCTCGGGGCCCCGCCGGCCGTGCCCGTGTCGACGCGGTAGAGCCCCTCGCCGAGGGCGGTGGTGCCGCCGCGGGCGTAGAGGATCCCGTCGGGGGAGACCGCGGACGAGGTGACATGGTCCAGGAGCTTGGTCCTGGTGCCCGTCGTCAGGTCGTAGGCCGTCAGGGCGAACAGCGGTTTGGGGGCATCGGCGGTGAGGCCGCCGGGCAGGCCGTAGATCAGCTGGTCGCCCTGGAGGCCGAACCTCAGGTTGTTGGTCCACTGGTCGCCCAAGAGAATCCGGCGCGTCTCGCCGGTCGCGCGCGTGCGGACCACCGCGTTGGTCTCCGTGGGTCCGTGCTCGACCCACGCGACGTGGGTCGCGGAGACGGCGATGCCCTCCAAGCCGATGTCCTCGCGCACGCCGGTTTCCGTGATGGTGCCGGTGGCGAGGTCGATCAGGGCCCAGCGGTCTTCGTAGAAGCCGGATTCGGTGGGGGCCCGGTAGGTGAGCACGGCGTGTGCGGACGTGCCCGGGCCGACGGAGACGGCGTGGTAGCCACGGGGAAAACTGATCACTGTCGAGGTCACGTCGTCCGTGGTGTGCATGCGCACGTCGATGCCCCCCTCGGCCCTGGCCGCCGTGCTGAACAGGGCTCGCCCGGCGGCGCCCGCGTAGGCGCCGGTGCCTCCGCCCTCCTTGAACCTGACCTTGAAGAGCTGTCCGCCGGTGGGCGCGTCCTGGAGCCAGGCCTCGGAGCCCGTGCTCACCGCCAGCAGATCGCCCGCACCGGTGGGCAACACGGACAGGCCGTCCGGCAGCGCGGTCACGGCACCGTCCGAAGCCCGGACCCACGAGCGGGCCGAGGACGAGGGGCCCTTGGTCAGATAGCCCGATGCGGTCGCCCCCTCGATCGCGTGGCCGACCGGGAACGCCGCGGCGGACTCGGCCCCGGCCTGCCGGGCCGTCGACGCGGCCGGTGCCGCAGGCACTGCCTGGGCCGGACCGGGCGCCCCGGTCAGGACGGCCGTGACGGCGAGGACAACGGTGGCGGCGGTCGTGAGCCGGCGGCCGGCCGGGCGTGCGTGAGACAAGGCGGTGATCCTCCCCAGGGCGTGGCGCACCGCGCGCCACAGCCCTCAGACTCACCACCGGCCCCAAGGGTTGTGCGTCAGCCAACCCGTCTTTCCACGTGGCGGGAAGCCACTTGTGAACGTGTGACACACCGCACTTTCCCGAGTGACCCGCCTCGCCCTGGGCATGAGCCAGCCTGAGCGAGTACCCGGGTCTCACCATGCGATACCGCAGGGGGGAAATCCGGACGCTCGGTAAAATGAGCCGACCGCAGTACATATACGTACGTGCGGAAAGAGACGGATTGAGCGAGGAGCGCACGTGGGCCTTGTCGTGCAGAAGTACGGAGGCTCCTCCGTAGCCGATGCCGAAGGCATCAAGCGCGTCGCCAAGCGGATCGTGGAAGCGAAGAAGAACGGCAACCAGGTGGTCGCCGTCGTTTCCGCGATGGGCGACACGACGGACGAGCTGATCGATCTCGCCGAGCAGGTTTCCCCGATCCCTGCCGGGCGCGAACTCGACATGCTGCTGACCGCCGGAGAGCGTATCTCCATGGCGCTGCTGGCCATGGCGATCAAAAACCTGGGGCACGAGGCCCAGTCGTTCACCGGCAGCCAGGCCGGAGTCATCACCGACTCGGTCCACAACAAGGCCCGGATCATCGACGTCACACCGGGGCGCATCAAGACCTCGGTGGACGAGGGCAACGTCGCCATCGTGGCCGGCTTCCAGGGCGTCAGCCAGGACAGCAAGGACATCACCACGCTGGGCCGCGGCGGTTCCGACACCACGGCCGTGGCCCTCGCCGCCGCGCTCGACGCGGACGTCTGCGAGATCTACACCGACGTCGACGGCGTGTTCACCGCCGACCCGCGCGTGGTGCCGAAGGCGAAGAAGATCGACTGGATCTCCTTCGAGGACATGCTGGAGCTCGCTGCCTCCGGCTCCAAGGTGCTGCTCCACCGTTGCGTGGAGTACGCCCGCCGGTACAACATCCCGATCCACGTGCGGTCCAGCTTCAGCGGGCTGCAGGGCACGTGGGTCAGCAGCGAGCCGATCAAGCAAGGGGAAAAGCACGTGGAGCAGGCCCTCATCTCCGGAGTCGCGCACGACACCTCCGAGGCCAAGGTCACGGTTGTCGGCGTGCCCGACAAGCCGGGCGAGGCCGCCGCGATCTTCCGCGCCATCGCCGACGCCCAGGTCAACATCGACATGGTCGTGCAGAACGTGTCCGCCGCCTCCACCGGCCTGACGGACATCTCGTTCACGCTGCCCAAGACCGAGGGCCGCAAGGCCATCGACGCGCTGGAGCGGAACCGGCCGGGCATCGGCTTCGACTCGCTGCGCTACGACGACCAGATCGGCAAGATCTCCCTGGTCGGCGCGGGGATGAAGAGCAACCCGGGCGTCACCGCCGACTTCTTCACCGCGCTCGCCGACGCCGGGGTGAACATCGAGCTGATCTCGACCTCCGAGATCCGCATCTCGGTCGTCACCCGCAAGGACGACGTGAACGAGGCCGTGCGCGCCGTGCACACCGCCTTCGGGCTGGACTCCGACAGCGACGAGGCCGTCGTCTACGGAGGCACCGGACGCTGATGTCCGGCATGCAAGACACCGGCCGGGACGGCCGTACCGGCAGGCCCACGCTCGCCGTCGTGGGCGCGACCGGCGCCGTCGGCTCGGTCATGCTCCAGATCCTGTCCCAGCACGCGGACGTCTGGGGCGACATCCGCCTGATCGCCTCCCCCCGCTCGGCCGGCCGCAAGCTGGCCG
The DNA here is from genome assembly GCF_044754585.1 of Streptomyces sp. NPDC093065. NCBI lineage: Bacteria > Bacillati > Actinomycetota > Actinomycetes > Kitasatosporales > Streptomycetaceae > Streptomyces > Streptomyces sp. NPDC093065. Next base: position 69,879 of record NZ_JBIVPJ010000013.1, read on the forward strand.
TGCGGGGGGAGGAGGTCGAGGTCGCCGCGCTGAGCGAAGAGGCCTTCGACGGGGTCGACGTCGCCATGTTCGACGTGCCCGACGAGGTGGCCGCCCAGTGGGCGCCCCTCGCCGCCGCCAAGGGAGCGGTGGTGGTCGACAACTCCGGCGCGTTCCGGATGGACCCGGACGTGCCGCTGGTCGTGCCCGAGGTCAATCCGCACGCGGTGCGGATGCGGCCGCGCGGCATCGTCGCCAACCCGAACTGCACGACGCTGTCCATGATCGTGTCGCTGGGCGCGCTGCACGCCGAGTTCGGGCTGCGCGAGCTGGTCGTCTCCTCGTACCAGGCGGTCAGCGGGGCCGGGCGGGACGGCGTGGACACACTGCGCCGGCAGCTGTCGCTGGTGGCCGGCACCGAGCTGGGGACCCACCCCGGCGACGTGCGGCGGGCCGTCGGCGACGACACCGGGCCGTTCCCGGAGCCGGTCGCGCTGAACGTCGTGCCGTGGGCCGGGTCGCTGCGGGAGGACGGCTGGTCGTCGGAGGAGATGAAGGTGCGGGACGAGACCCGCAAGATCCTCGGGCTGCCGCAGCTGCCGGTCGCCGTGACCTGCGTACGGGTTCCGGTGGTGACCACGCATTCCCTGACCGTGCACGCCCGCTTCGAGGGCGAGGTCAGCGTCGACGGGGCCCGGGAGATTCTGGCCACCGCGCCCGGCGTCGTGCTGTTCGACAACCCGGCCGCGGGGGAGTTCCCCACGCCCGCCGACGCGGTCGGCACCGACCCGACCTGGGTCGGCCGGGTGCGCCGGGCCCTGGACGACCCGACCGCGCTGGAACTCTTCGTGTGCGGGGACAACCTCCGCAAGGGCGCCGCGCTGAACACCGCGCAGATCGCGGAGCTGGTGGCGGCCGAGTTCGGCTGACCATCGGTCAGAAACGGATCAGTAGGGCAAAAGCCCTGGCTGCCATGGATTTCATTTGTAGGATCCATGGACGAGATGTGATCCGGAAGTTGGTCCGGACTACTTGTACCGGACACCCGTGCCGTCAGAGGATTTCCTCCCCGCCCTCCGCAACCGTGCGAGCGGCGGGGAGCGTCTTTGCGGACACCCATTCGGGGCGCGGGGACGCGTGGTTCGGCGTGGGGACGCCGAGGACGGGCGTGGGGACGCCCGTTCACACGGACATAGGGGAAGAGCGGACGATGAGGGCCTATGACGCACCGTCGGGAGGGTGGCCGCCCGGGCGGCTGTCCGGCGGACACGGGAACGTGACGCCCGGCACGTACAACCCTCCGGGGGGTGGGAGTGTCCAACTGGCGTGGCAGAGGTTCTCGAATTCACCGCAGGGGCACGGGGGGCGGCGCTGCGTCCACCCGTCCCGCCCGCCCGGTCCGTCCGTCCCCGTGTGGCCGGTCCGGCCGGTGGCATGCCGGTGATCGCGCCCATGCCCGCAGCGCGGCCGGCCCGCATATCGAACCAGCGCGACGGCGCCGAGGAGGCGGCGGCGGGGACCACCGTCGACCACCTCACCGAGACCTACCGGGCGCACTACCGCTCGCTGCTCGGCCTCGCCGCCCTCCTCCTCGACGACACGGCCTCCTGCGAGGACGTGGTCCAGGAGGCCTTCATCCGCGTCCACTCGGCGCGCAAACGCGTCCGTGACCCGGAGAAGACCCTGGCGTACCTGCGTCAGACCGTCGTGAACCTCTCGCGCTCGGCGCTGCGCCGCCGCATCCTCGGCCTCAAGCTCCTCTCCAAGCCCATGCCCGACATGGCCAGCGCGGAGGAGGGCGCCTACGACCAGCTGGAGCGGGACTCCCTGATCAAGGCGATGAAGGGGCTGCAGCGCCGGCAGCGCGAGGTCCTGGTCCTGCGCTACTTCGCCGACATGACGGAGTCCCAGGTCGCCGAGACGCTCGGCATATCCCTGGGCTCGGTCAAGGCATACGGTTCGCGGGGGATCGCCGCGCTCAGGGTGGCCATGGAGGCACCGGCATGAGTGACGGCGACGACGAGCGACCGGACACCCGCGAGGGGAACGACGTGCCCGCCGGACCGGACGGGCGAGAGCAGCACGAGCACACGCACGCTGGGAACGGAACTGTGAACCACGGCCCCGCCGAGCAGGGCCCCGACGCCCCGGGCGCCGACGGGCCGGCCACCGACGAGGCAGCGCTGCGCGCGATGATGCGGCGGGCGGTCGGGGAGATGCAGCCGGGCGACGGCACCCTGGAGCACCTGCGGCGGGCCGTTCCCGCCCGGCGGACCCGCAAGCGCCAGGCCTTCGTCGGCGCGGCGGCCGCGGTCCTCTTCCTCGGCACGGCGGTCCCGGCCCTCGTGCACGTCTCCAACTCCACCGGCGCGGGTGCCGACCCGGCCGTCGCGGGCAACGCCTCACAGGCCCAGGGCGGCGCCTCCCAGGGCAAGGACCCGGCCGGCGGCCAGAGCGGCATCGCCGGTTCCGGGGACAGAGCAGAGGGCAGGGACAAGGCCGGTCCCGAGGAGACGCCGGGCGGCAGGGAGAGCGGCGCCTCGACGGGCTCCTCCCCCTCGGACGCCCCCAGTGCCTCCAGCCCCGCCGGCACCCCCGCCTGCGCGCCGGGGTCGCTCGGCCCGGCGGTCGCCAGCAGCGCCGAGCCGGACTCCACGGGCGTGGTCTACGGCTCCTTCCGGGTCACCAACGTCTCCTCGGGCGGCTGTACCGTCGACGCCCCCGGCAGCGTGGTCACCGCCTCGCTGGGCGCCGCGGACGCCACCAGGGTCGGCACCGCGCGGCACGCCGCCGGGGACGCCGCGGCCGGGCTGCCCGACCCGTCGCTGGAGACGCCCTCGCTGACCCTGGCGCCCGGGGCCGCGTACGAGGTGCGGTTCGCCTGGGTGCCCTCGGAGACCTGTCCCACCACCGGCGGCACCACGGGGGGCGGCACGGGCGGGCCCTCGCCCGACCCCTCGCCCTCCGGTGACACGACCGCCGCGGGCGGGAGCTCCGCGGGCGGCGGCGGAGAGGCGGGCCCCACGGCCCAACTGGTCACCCGGGACGGCCCGGCCGAGGGGAGCGTGTCGGTGACGTACACCCCCGCGGGCGGCTCCGGCTCGGCGACGGCCACGGTGACCAACGCGTGTGTGGGGACCGTGTACTGGACGGGGCTGCTCGCGGACCAGGGGGCGTGAGCGGGGGCCCGGCCCCACGGGATCAGGAGGTGAGCCCCGCCCTGGGCTCGCCGGCCTTGTCCTCGGCCGCTTCGGTCGCCCCGGTCGCTCCGCTCCCGCTGCTCTCGTCGTCCTGCGTGATCAGTCCCAGCTCCGCGTCCCGGGCGAGTTCGACCTCGCGGCGCAGCAGCCGGAACCACATGAAGACCACGAAGCCGACGAAGGCGAACCACTCGGCGGTGTAGCCGAGGTTCTGGAAGGCCTTCAGGTCGAGCCCCGTGTTCTGCGGCGCGCTCACGGGCACGGCCCGCATCCCGGAGTCGCCCTCGTTCAGCGTGACCCACGCGTCGTACACGTCGTACGGCACGAGGTTGAGCAGCGTCGCCGCGCTGATCGCGCCGGTCTGCCCCGCGGGCCACCCGGAGCGGCCGCTGACGCCGCCCGCGCCGGGAGACTCGGCGGCCTGGAGCGCTCCGGTGACGGTGACCTCGCCGGCGGGCGGCGCCGGGGCCCTGGCCGGGTCGGGCTCGCCGGGCAGCCAGCCGCGCACGACGGGCAGGGCCTTGCCGCTGTCGGTGCGCAGGAGGGTGAGGACGTAGAAGCCGTCCTGGTCGTCCAGCTTCCGCTCCGGGACCAGCAGCTGGTCGTCGTACCGGCCGGTGACGGTGGTCTGCTTGCCGACCGTCGCCTTGTCCACGGGCAGCAGCTCGGTCAGCGGGCGCGCCGCTTCCCGGCGGGCCGACTCGTGCTGCGTGGAGGCGGTCTCGTGGTCCTGCACCCGGTCCTCGAACCGGCCGAGCTGCCAGGAACCCATGAAGATGCAGAAGGGGATGGCCAGGACGACGAAGACGTTGATCCCCCACCATCGGGGCGTCAGCAGAAACCGGTACACGCCCTCCACGGTACGGTGCGGGCCCGGAAGACCCTGCCGCGGGGCTGTGGAAAACGTGGGGGAGAAGGGGTGGACGGAGGAGGTTGTCCACAGGCTGGGGATCTCTTCTGCACGGTGCCGCCCGCTCGGGGCAGTATGGGGCCATGACTGAGAGCAACGGGTCCGTTCCGCCGGACATGGATGCGGCCGTGGACGGACGGCGGACGCAGGACGAGCAGGTGCCCGACTGGGAGAAGCGGTTCCGGGCGCCGAGGGTGTCACTGCCCGACTGGGCCGAGGACGCCCCGGACCGCTCACTGTTCGTGTCGAACGCGACGGGGACGTACGAGCTGTACGCCTGGGACCGTTCGAGCGGCGAGCAGCGCCAGGTCACGGACCGGCCCAACGGCACGACGGACGGGGTGCTCGCGCCCGACGGCGAGTGGATCTGGTGGTTCGACGACAAGGACGGCGACGAGTTCGGCGTCTGGCGCCGCCAGCCCTTCGCGGGCGGTGCGGACGAGGAGGCCGTGCCGGGCCTCGACCCCTCCTACCCGGCGGGCCTCGCCCTCGGCCGGGACGGCCGTACGGCGGTGATCGGCCGTTCCACCGACGAGGACGGTACGACGATCCACCTCGCGCACGCGGGCGGGCCCCCGGCGGAGATCTACCGGCACCGCGAGTCCGCGGGCGTCGGCGACCTCTCCCACGACGGATCCCTCGTCGCGATCGAGCACACCGAGCACGGCGACGCCATGCACTCGGCGCTGCGCGTCCTGCGCCCCGACGGCGGCACGGTCGCCGAGCTGGACGACACCGAGGGCGGCGAGAAGGAGCTGGGCCTGGAGGTGCTGGGCTTCGCGCCGGTCGACGGCGACACCCGTCTGCTCATCGGCCACCAGCGCCGGGGCCGCTGGGAGCCCCTGGTGTGGGACGTGGCGACGGGCGAGCAGACCGACCTCGCCCTGGAGCTGCCGGGCGACGTGAGCGCCGAGTGGTACCCGGACGGCAGCGGACTGCTGATCGTGCACGGCTTCGAGGCCCGCAGCGAGCTGTTCCGCTACGACTTCGCCGAGCGCGGGCTGACGGAGATCGACACCCCGGCGGGCACGGTCTCCGGGGCCACGGCCCGCCCCGACGGCAGCGTGGAGTACCTGTGGTCCTCGGCCGCCGAGCCGTCGGCCGTCCGCTCCACCACCGGCCGCGTCGTCCTGGACCCGCCCGGCCTGAAGTCGCCCCGCTCGGTGCCGGTGGAGGACGTGTGGGTGGAGGGGCCCGGAGGCCGCATCCACGCCCTGGTCCAGAAGCCGGCCGGCGCGGCCGGTCCGCTGCCGACGGTCTTCGACATCCACGGCGGCCCGACCTGGCACGACAGCGACGCCTTCGCGGCGGGCCCGGCCGCCTGGGTCGACCACGGGTACGCGGTGGTCCGCGTGAACTACCGGGGCTCCACCGGGTACGGCCGCGCGTGGACCGACGCCCTCAAGCACCGGGTGGGCCTCATCGAGCTGGAGGACATCGCGGCGGTGCGCGAGTGGGCGGTGACCTCGGGCCTCGCGGACCCCGAGCGTCTGATCCTCACCGGCGGCTCCTGGGGCGGGTACCTCACCCTTCTCGGCATCGGCACCCGGCCCGAGGCGTGGACGCTGGGCATCGCGGCCGTGCCGGTCGCCGACTACGTCACCGCGTACCACGACGAGATGGAGGGCCTCAAAGCCCTCGACCGCACCCTGCTGGGCGGCACCCCCGAGGAGGTCCCCGAGCGCTTCGAGGCCTCCTCCCCGCTGACCTACGTCGACGAGGTCAAGGCCCCGGTGTACATCTCCGCGGGCGTCAACGACCCGCGCTGCCCGATCCGCCAGGTCGAGAACTACGTCGAGCGCCTGAAGGCCAGGGGCGCCGTCCACGAGGTCTACCGCTACGACGCGGGCCACGGCTCCCTGGTCGTGGACGAACGGATCAAGCAGGTGCGCCTGGAGCTGGATTTCGCGGCGCGGCACCTGCCCTGATCCCGTCGGGACGGCCCGGGGGTGGCCGGTCGCGGGAGTCGCCGAACAGGAGGCGGCAGCCGATGAGCAGGACGAGGGAGCCGCCGATCAGGGTGGTGCCGATCAGTCCGTCCGGGGCGCGTCCGGGCAGCAGGACCTTGGCGGCGGCCCCGGCCGGCAGTCCCAGGACGATCCGGCCGATGACGCCCATGTCGGTTCCTCCGAGTGCGGTTCGGGTCGGTCACTCCGGATCCGTGCACGTCCGGCCGGGAACCGCCGCCGGACCCGCCGCCTAGACTGGGCCCGCCCCGGCGGGTCCGACGGCCGGCGGGGCGAAGAACGGGACAGGAGTGGGACTGTGACGGCACGAGCGGGGGGAGCGGACCACGAGGAGCCGTCCGACGAGGTGCTGGGCCGGGCGGCTGAGGCGTTCGGCCTGCTCGCCGCCCCCGCGCGCCTGCACATCGTCTGGCTCCTCGCCCGGGGGGAGAAGGACGTCAGCGGCCTGGCCGAGCAGGTCGGCGGCGCGCTGCCGGCCGTCAGCCAGCATCTGTCGAAGCTGAAGCTGGCCGGCCTGGTGCGTTCCCGCCGCGAGGGCCGCCGCCAGGTGTACTACGTCGACGACCCGGGCGTCGTGGCAGTGGTGCGCCTCATGATCGGGCAGCTCACCGAGCAGGAGCGCGAGCAGGGCGCCCGGCCGCTGCGCCGGCTGCGCGGGACCGGTGCCTGACCGCCTCCTGGCAGCACCGGCCCGGCCGGCGGACCTCGGGCCCGCCGACGGTCCGGCGACCGGTGGCCTGACCTCCCTGCAACTGCTCCGGGCACTGGGCGCGTCGCCGCGCGGGCTGACCGAGGACGACGCCGTGGTCCGCCTCGGGTCGCACGGTCCCAACCTGCTGCCGGCGCGCCGGGCCGCCTCCTGGCCGGTGCGCCTGGCGCGCAGCCTGCGCGATCCGTTCACGGCGGTGCTGTTCGCCCTCGGCGTGGTCTCCGCCGCCGTCGCCTCCTGGGGCACGGCCGGGGTGATCCTGGCCCTGGTCGCGGTCAGCTGCGTACTGCGCTCGCACGGTGAGCACCGGGCCGAGCGGGCCATGGACCACCTGCGGGACCTGGTCGCCACCACCGTGAGCGTGCGGCGCCGGGCCGGCCCCGGGGCCGACCCCGTCGTGCGCGAGATACCCGTCGACGAGGTCGTGCCCGGCGACGTAGTCCGCCTCGGGCCGGGCGATCTGGTCCCGGCCGACGTACGGCTGCTGCGCGCCCACGGGCTGACCGTGGACCAGTCGGCGCTGACCGGCGAGTCGGCCCCGGTGGCCAAGGAGGCCGGCGAACCGTCCGGCGCGGACACCTCGTTCGCGCGCCCGGACATGTGCTTCCAGGGCAGCACGGTCGTCGCGGGCAGCACCTCCGCCGTGGTGGTCGCCACCGGCGCCCGCACCCGGTTCGCCGCCGGGCACGCACCGGGCGGTCCGCGTACGCCGAGCGCGTTCGACCGTTCGGTGCACGGCATCTCGTGGGTGCTGATCCGGTTCGTGCTGCTCACTCCGCCGCTGGTGCTCATGGCGAACGCGGCGCTGCGCGGGCGTGGCCTGGAGACGCTGCCGTTCGCGGTCGCGGTCGCGGTGGGACTGACGCCGGAGATGCTCCCGGTGGTCGTCACCACCTGCTTGACCCGGGGCGCGGCCACGCTCGCCCGCACCCACGGGGTGATCGTCCGCCGCCCGCCCGCCCTGCACGACCTCGGCGCGACGGACGTGCTGTGCCTGGACAAGACCGGCACGCTCACCCAGGACCGGCCGGTGGTCGCCGAGGCCGTCGACGCCGCGGGCCGCGCCGCGCCGGACGTGCTGGCCCGGGCGGCGGTCAACGCCTGGTGGACCCTGCACATCGCCGACCTGCCCGTCCCCGACCCGCTCGACGAGGCCCTCCTGGAGGCCTGCGACCCGGAGGAGGCGATGGCGTACGACCCGGTGGCCGCGCTGCCCTTCGACACCGTGCGCCGGCTGTCCACGGCCGTCGTGCGCACCCCCGGCGTGCTCGGTGGCCACACCCTCCTCGTCAAAGGCGCGGCGGAATCCGTGCTCGAGCGGTGCGCGATGGACGGGGCCGAGCGGGAGCGGCTGGCCCGGGAAGCCGCCCGCCTCGCGGCCCGGGGGGTGCGGGTCCTGGCCGTCGCCACCGGCGAGCGCGTGGCCCGCACCCGCCCCTGCACTCCCGCCGACGAACGCGGCCTGGCCTTCCTCGGCTTCGTCACCTTCCGCGACGCCCTCGCCCCCGGCGCGGCCGACGCCCTCGGCCGCTTCGCCGACCGCGGGGTCGCCGTCAAGGTCCTCACCGGCGACCACCCCGCCACGGCCGCCCGGGTCTGCCGGGACCTGGGCCTGGAACCGGGTGAGGTGGCCGACGCCGGTGCCGCGGAGGCGCTCGACGACGAGGAACTGGCCGCGCTGGCCGCCCGCACCACGGTCTTCGCCCGCTGCACGCCCGAGCACAAGGCACGGGTCGTCACCGTGCTGCGCCGGCGCGGCCACACCGTCGGCTTCCTCGGCGACGGCGTCAACGACCTGCCCGCGCTGCGCGCCGCCGACGTCGGTGTGTGCCCGTTGGGCGGCGTGGAGGTGGCCCGCCGCAGCGCCGACGTGGTGCTGGCGGACAAGGACCTCACGGCCGTGGACCAGGCGATCGCCGCGGGCCGGCACGCGGGCGGCAACATCGCCTCGTACCTGCGGATCACGCTCTCCTCCAACCTCGGCAACGTGATGGCGATGCTCGCCGCGGGGCTGCTGCTGCCCTTCCTGCCCATGTTCCCCGCACAGGTCCTGGTGCAGAACCTGTGCTTCGACGCGGCGCAGCTCGCCCTCGCCCACGACCGCCCGGCCCGCCGTGAACTGGCCCGTCCGGCCGTGCTGCGCCCCGTGCCGTTCCTCCGCCTCATCACCGGTTTCGGGCTGCTCGGCGCCCTGGCCGACCTGGCCACCTTCGCCGCCCTGGCGGCCACCGCGTCGGCGGCGCACGACGAGGGCGCCTTCCACTCGGGCTGGTTCACCGAGAACCTCCTCACCCAGGCCCTCGTCATGCTCCTGATGCGCACCGGGGTCCGGCCCGTGCCCCGGCCCCTGCTGGCCGCCGCCGCCGCGCTGGCCGCGGTCGGCCTCGCGCTGCCGTTCACGCCGCTGGGCACGCCGCTGGGCCTGGAGCCGTTGCCGGCCGTCTACTACGGGCTGCTCGCCGCGATCCTGACCGGGTACGCGGCGGTCCTCGCGCTCCTGACCCGGCGCGGGCGTCAGCCGTAGGAGAGGTCGGAGCAGGGATCGGCGTCGGCCGTGCGGGCGTCGCCGTCCGGGGCTCCGGACGCCTCCCCGGCCCCGGACTCCCCGGGGGCCGGTGTCCGCGCCGCGTCGCCGGTGTAGTCGCCGCCCACGACCAGGACGAGACCGTCCCCGGCGACGGGTTCCAGACGGGCGCCCGGGAACAGCGGGGCGAGTGTCTCGGCACCGTCCTTGTGGGCCGGACCGTACTGGATCACGGTGGTGGCGTGGTCCCGGCGGTCGGCGTTGCCCGTCGTGGTGACGGTGAAGCCGTGCTCCCGGAGGGTCCCGGCGGCGCGGGCGGCCAGCCCGGAGGTGTGGGTGCCGTTGCGGACGGCGACCGCGACGCCCCGGCCGGACACCTCGGCGGCCGTGCCTTCGCCGGAGCCGTGGTCGCCGCCCCCGCTCCCACTTCCGCTCCCGCCCCCGGAGCCGGAGCCCGAGCCGGTCTCGGTGTCGGAGCCGTCCGGGGCGCGGTCGTTCCCGAGCGACGCCCACAGGTCGTCGGCGTCCGGCTCGACGACGGCCACGCGGTCGCCCGCGTAACGCCAGGGGATGGTGACGAACCGGGTGTTGTGCAGGTCGACGTCCTTCAGCGACATGGCGAACTTCAGCAGCTTGTCGGCCGAGCCGAGCCCCGGGTCGACCGTCAGGGAACCGGTCGCGGCCTCGGCCAGCGGCAGTAGCCGCGTCGGGGTGAAACCGTCCTCCTTGATCTTCTTCAGCAGGGCGGACATGAACGCCTGCTGGCGCTTGATGCGGCCGATGTCGGAGCCGTCGCCGATGCCGTGCCGGATCCGGACGTAGTCCAGCGCCCGCTGCCCGGAGACGTTCTGGACGCCCTTGTCGAAGAGCTTGTCACCCCGCGTCGCGCGGTTCGGGTTGAGGTCGCGCTGGTAGACGTCCTGGGGCAGGCACACCTCGACGCCGCCGACGACGTCCGTGAGCGAGGCGAAGCCCTGGAAGTCGACGACCACGGTGTGGTCCACCCGCAGCCCGGAGAGCTTCTCCACGGTGTTCTGGGTGCAGGCCGGGTTGCCCCCGGCGGTCTGCCCGACCGAGTAGGCGGCGTTGAACATCGTGTCGGGCCGTTCCTCGGTCCAGGTCCCGTCGGGCAGCCTGCACGGCGGGACGGTCACGAGGGTGTCGCGCGGGATGGACACGGCGACGGCGTGCCGACGGTCGGCGTAGACGTGGAGCAGCAGGGCGGTGTCCGAGCGGCCGATGTCGCCCTTGTCGCCACCGCCGAGGTCGGCGTTGCCTCCGGTGCGCGCGTCCGAGCCGATGACCAGGACGTTCTCGCCCTTCGTCGCTGCGGCGGGGCGGTCGTCGGATATGCCGTCCGCGCTGAAGGTGTCGATGTTGCCGGTCAGCCGCAGGTACAGCCAGCCCGCCCCGGCCGTCGCGAGCACGACCACCGCCAGGCAGGTCGCGAGGACGGGCCGCAGCCGGCCGCGACCGCGCCGGCGGCCGGAGCGTCGGCCGTTCCCGTCGCCCGCGCGCCGCCGGGCGCGGTGCGGTGTCCCCGGGCCGTGCCGTGGGGGAGTCGCCTGCTGGTCCGTGGTCATGTGAGCGCCTCGTCCGAATCGGTGGTCCGGTGGTCCGGTCGTGCGGAGGGAGCGGCCGGCCCAACCAAAGTTGTATAGTTGCGCAATATAGCAACTGTATGTGATGGGAAAGGGGTGGAGGAATGCTCCGCAACGGTCTGGAGCCGTGGCACCTGCTCGTCGTGGTCGTCGTGTTCATCGCGCTGTTCGGCTCGAAGAAACTGCCCGACATGGCGCGTTCGCTCGGCAAGTCGGCCCGCATCCTCAAGAGCGAGGCCCGGGCGATGCGGTCCGAGGAGGAGCCGGCCGCCCCAGTCGTCTCCCCGCCTGGTGGCTCCGGCCCCGCCGCCGGCAGCTGAGTTGCGGGGCCCGGCGGGCGGCGCGGTCCGTCAGGTGGCCTCCGGGTCGAACGGGACGCGGGGTGTGGCGGCCTCCGGGCCCGGTCGCTGCCCGGCCGGGGTCGGCGAGCCGCCGGGTCCTGGCTCGGGGCCGGGCCGGGGGCCGGGTCCTGGCTCGGGTCCGGGCCCGGCTCCGGGATCGGGCTCCGGCTCGGCTCCGAGTCCTAGTGCGTCGCCGCCCAGGACGTGCTCGCGTACGAACCTCTCCGGCCGCACGTCGCGGAACTCGAAGTCCCGGAACTCCGGGCCGAGTCCGGAGCGGATCTCCTCCTCGGCACTGTCGGAGAGCTCCCGCACCTTGCGCAGGAAGCCCGCCACGTTCTGGATGACCTCCGGGAGCCGGTCCGGCCCGAAGAGGAGGACGGCCAGGACCGCCAGTGCGGCCAGTTCCATGGGGCCCACGTCGGAGAACACCGGCCACTCCTCGCGCAGACGTCGTTGGTCGGCTCCCCGGGGCGGGAGCCGACCCATAGTTTAGTACTTGCGCAAGTATTGACTACGTGCCGGTCCGGCCCTGCGTCCGTGCCTGCCGCCCCAGCAACTCCGCCAGCCCCCGCCGAGTCGCCGCCAGCACCACCCGGTCCGAGCCCCGCAGGACATACGTGTCGGGCAGCTCCCACACCAACCGGGACTCCCGCGCCCCCTGCGGGGCATCGCCCCCCGCCCGCTCACCGTCGGAGACGCCGTCGGACACCTCCAGCGCCAGCACCCGCCACGCCCCCGCCCGGAACGCCTCCCCGACCGTCCTCCCCTCCAGCTGCGGATGCCCCGCGACCTCCACCGCGGCGAACAGCAGCACCCGCCGCTCGACGGGGATCGCGCCGAGGATCTGGCGGCCCATCATCGCCCCGGCGAAGGACGGCGCCGCCAGGTGCGTCACGCTCCGGCTCCGGGTGAGCGCCCGCGGGTGCGCGGCGCGCAGCGTGCGGTACACGGCGGTCGCGAAGTCGTCGTCGTACAGCCGCAGCACCACCCGCAGCCGCGACCGTACGGACCGCGCGTACAGCACCGCCTCCAGGTTGGTCGTGTCCACACTGGTCAGCGCGAGCAGCGAATGCGCCCGGTGGATCTTGGCCGCCTCCAGGACGCCCTCCTGGGTGACGTCGCCGAGCACCACCGGCACCCGCAGCCGTCGTGCGGTCGCCATGCCGCGCGCCTCGGGGTCGGACTCCACGCACACCACGGGGATGTCCATCTCCCGCAGCCGGGTCAGCACGCGCGTGCCGATCTTGCCGAGACCCAGCAGAACGACGTGCCCGCCGAGCCCGCGCGGCGGCTTCCGCAGGGACGAGGCGGTGCGGAAGGTGCCGAGGGCCTCCAGGACGGCCGCCAGCAGGACCGGCAGCAGCAGCAGCCCGACGAAGCCGGACAGGAGCTGGAGGATCTGACGCCCGACGTCGTCGTTGTGCGCGGGCTCGTTGATGGAGAACAGGTCGAGCAGGGTCACGTACGTGGCGTGCAGCGGATGGTCGCCGGTGACCACCATCAGCGCGACGGCGAGCGCGACCACGCACGCCGCCAGACCGGCCAGCGACCACCGCAGCCGGCGCGAGAACAGCTCGCCGAACGCGGGCACACCGGCCCGTCCGGCGGGCAGCGGCGGCCCGGAGTACGACACCTGCTCCAGGGCCACGGTCCCGCGTCCGGTGGCCGCCTCCACCGCCGCCGCGTCGGGCAGCAGTTGCGGGCCGTGCTCGCCGCTGTCCTCCGAACCGTCCGCGCCGGCCGGGTCGTTGCTCGTCGCGGAGAGCAGCGCGAGGGTGCACAGGCCCGGGTCGGCCACCTCGCCCGGGCCGGGCGGGTTCCGTTCGACGGCGCGCAGCAGGATGCCGTCCGTCTCGACGATCTTGCTGGTGCCGACGAGGGCGGTGGCCGCCAGCGCGGGCGCGGCGGTGTCGGCGTCGGACAGCACGGTCGTGGACCCGGAACCGGAACCGGAGCCGGGACCGCCGCCGGTCGCCAGCGTGGCGCTCTGGTCGAGGAGTTCCTCGATGTGCTGGCCCAGGCGCCGGTTGTACAGGCGCAGGACCAGCCGCAGACGTGGGTTGAGCCGGCGTGCGGTCAGGGCGGCGCGGATGTTGGTCTCGTCGTCGTCGTACACCAGGGCCAGCGCGGTGGCCCCCTCGACACCGGCGTCCGCGAGCACGTCCTCGGTCGGCTCGGTGGCCTCCAGCTCGCGGCCGGCACCGCCCGGATCGCCGTTGCCCGACCGGTTGACGGCCGCGTTGACCATGTCGAGCAGCGCCGCCGAGGCCGCGCGGGCCCGGCCGACCACCGGCTGACGCACCCGGCGCCCGGAGGGCGGGACGACGAGTGTGACCTGTTCTCGGTAGACGCCGCGCAGTTCGGCTGCCAGCCGGTGCGCCAGTCCGTCGTCGCCGCACACCACCATGTGCGCGTATCCGTCGCCCTGCGGAACCTGGTTCGGAAAGCTCCCTGTATGAGTCCCCATTTGGGGAAGGACAGTACAGGCACCGGGTGCGGTTCCAGGGCTGCCGGAAGAGATCGAGGGCGGCACCGAAGACGTGGAAAGGTTGCCGGAGTTCGGCAATGACACGCGGTCGCGCCACATGTGACGATCGGTCTCACCGAAGCTCAGCGACGGGCGGGACGGGGGACGGCACGCAGGGCCGGCTGCTCGGGCCGGGTGACACGGGGGGTGTCACGGGGGCGTGCCGCTCGCCCCGTCGCTGGTCTTCGGCGGACCTCCGAAGGGCGTTCGACGGAGCGCCGCGGCTAGATCTCCTGTGCGGGCCACCCCAGCAGCCGGGCGCCGATGACCGCGGTCTGCAGCGTGTAGCGGTGCACCGGGTCGGAGGCGTCCGCCCCGGTCAACTGGTGGATGCGGTCCAGCCGGTAGGTGAGCGCCCGCACGCTGAGCGCTAGCCGGCGGGCGGCCTCGGCCGCGGTGCAGCCGGCGTCGAAGTACACCTCCAGGGTCCGCAGCAGCGGCTCGGCACCGCCGCGGGCCTCGCGCAGCGGACCCAGCACACTCAGCACCAGGTCGGCCATCGCCTGCCGGTCCCGGGCGAGGACCGGGTAGACCAGCATGTCGGCGGCGCGCACCACGGGCTCGTCCAGGTCCAGCCGGTCGGCGAGTTCGAGGGTGCTGAGCGCCTCCTCGTAGCTGTGCACCACACCGCCCGCACCGCTCTGGGGGCGCCCGATGGCGACCCGGCTGCCGTCCGTGGCGGCGTAGGCCTGCTTGGCGAAGAAGGTCAGGACGTCGTCCTGGTCGCCGGGGGCGATGCAGATCAACTGTCCGTTCTTGGTGGTGATCAGGACACGCCGGTCGCCGAAGCGGGAGATGAGCGCGGTCTCCACGACCCGGGTGACGGGGGCGGTGTCGTCGTACGCCTCGGGCCCCTGGGCCACCGCGACGGCGTGGGCACGGGAGAGGACGAGCCCGAAGCGCTCGGCCCGTTCGGCGAGGCGGCCGAGATCGCTGCGCCCGTAGAGCAGGTCGTCGATGAACTCCCGCCGCGCGGCCTCCTCCTGGCGCACCGCGAGCCGCTGCGCGCGCTCGTACCCCTCGGCGAAGGCGTCCACGGCCTGCGCGACGGCGGCGAGCACGCTGCCGGTGACGTCGGAACCTGCCCCGCTCGGCCCGCCGCCGGGCCAGGACGTGCGCGTGGCGTCCAGATGCAGCCGTACGAGGCTGCGCAGACTGTGCCCCGCCTCCGCGGCCCGCTCACCGAAGAGCCGCCGCTCCTCCAACTCGTCGCGGGTCAGCCGGCGCCCCGTGCCGGCCACCCCCGCCAGGATCTCGGCGTACCCGGTCAGGTACGTCTCCCGCTGGTCCGTCCGCAGGTCCGTCACCCCGTGCCTCCCCTGCCGTTCACGCCCTGTGCGCGGTGTCCGGCAACGTGAGGGTAGTCAACGCTGCCGGAAACCGGCAACGCGGAAGGGAGGGGTCAGCCGCTAGCCTCCGCCGGCCTCCTGCGCCTGGAGCCGCTCCGCCTGTTCCCTGGTCACCTGCTGCTCGGCACCGCAGAAGGTGCACTGCGTCGCGTACTTCGTGGAGAAGGGGAACAGCGGCACGAAGAACAGGGTGAACTTCGTGACGCGCTTCCTGAGCGCGTGTGCGGAGGGGTTGCCGCACCGGCCGCACACCAGCGTCAGCATCGCGAGCTGGTAGAGGTATCCCTTGGTGCCGAAGACGATCACGAGCTGGGTCCTTCCCGGTCGGCCCCCGCGAACGCGCGGGACACGCCGATCCTCTCCCGGGATCCGCGCCGGGGCGGGGCGCGGAGACCACCCGCGCGGATACGCGCCCTACAGGTCGCACGCCCCGCCATTTGGGTGCCGTCCCGGATGGCCGGGACACCCCTGTACGGGCGAGTCTGGAGACCACTCCCCTTACCCGGCCCCGCCCGGTGGCTCCGGCCCGGTGCGATCGGGACGACCCACCCCGCAAGGAGAGCACATGGCCCGCCCCACTGACCGCGTCGCCCAGCCGGGGCACCGCGGCGGGAGGAGGACCCCATGCCCGTACCCGACGACCGCAGGCTCAGCGAGATCGAGTCACGGCTGCACCGCGAGGACCCCCGTTTCGTCCGGGGCTTCGCCGACGGCCGCCCCTGCCGCCCGCGCGAATACCGCTACCGCCGGGCCTGGCTGCTGCTCGCCGTCGCCCTGGGCGCGCTGGCCGCCGGCATGTTCCTGGCCCACGGGCTCCTCATCGCCGCCGGGCTGGTCTTCGCCGGCGTCGCCGGTGAGCTCTTCGACCCGCACCGGCGCGAGCGCGGGACCCGGTGCCCGCCGTCCGGGTCCTGACCCCGGCGGGCACCGGACGGCGGATGAGGCGGATGACGGGCACCGGGCGGCGGATGACGGGCGCCGCACGGAGGATGCGGACCTGCCCCCGGGCGCCGGTGCCCGCGGTCCGGAGCCCGCTCGATGACCCTGTCCGAGCTGTACGTGATGCTGCTGATCGGCGGCACGGTGCTGCTGGCGAGCATCGCCGCCGCCCGCGCCGCCCACCGCATCGGCCTGCCCAGCCTGCTGCTGTTCCTGTGCGTCGGCCTCGTCGCGGGCGAGGACGGGCTCGGCCTGCGGTTCGACGACGCCCAGCTGGCCCAGGCGCTGGGCGCCGCCGCCCTCGCGCTCATCCTGGTCGAGGGCGGCCTGACCACCCAGTGGAGCGACGTACGGCGCCTGCTCGCCCCCGCCGGAGTACTGGCCACGGTGGGCGTGGTGATCTCCGTCGTGGTGACCGCGGCGGGCGCGCACTGGCTGCTCGGGATCGACTGGCGGCTGGCCCTGCTGATCGGCGCGATCGTCTCCTCCACCGACGCCGCCGCCGTCTTCTCCGTGCTGCGCGCCCTGCCGCTGCCGCGGAAGGTGAGCGTGCTCGTGGAGGCCGAGTCCGGCTTCAACGACGCGCCGACCATCATCCTGGTCCTGATCTTCTCCACCGCGGGCGGACTGCCCGGCCCGCTGCCCGTCGTGGGCAACCTGCTCTTCCAGCTCGTGGTCGGCGGCGTCCTGGGCGTGCTGATCGGCCGCCTGGGCGTCGCGGCGCTGCGGCACATCGCCCTGCCCGCGACCGGCCTGTACCCGCTGGCCACGGTCGGCTTCGGCGTCATCGCCTTCGCCGCCGCCGGAGCGCTCGGCGCCAGCGGCATCATCGCCGCCTACCTCTCCGGGCTCGTCCTGGGCAACGCCAAGCTGCCCCACCGCGCGGCCACCCGCTCCTTCTCCGAGGGCGTCGGCTGGCTGGCCCAGATCGGCCTGTTCGTCATGCTCGGCCTGCTCGTCGACCCGTCCGAACTGCCCTCCGCGATCCTGCCGGCCCTGGTCGTCGGCCTGGTCCTGCTCCTGGTCGCCCGGCCCGTCTCCGTCCTGCTCTGCCTGCTGCCCTTCCGGGTGCCCTGGCGCGAGCAGGTCTTCATCTCCTGGGCCGGTCTGCGCGGCGCGGTCCCCATCGTGCTGACGACGTTCCCGGTCGTGGCCGGGGTGACCGGCGCGCGCGACGCCCTGAACATCGTGTTCGTCCTCGTCGTCCTGTTCACCCTGCTCCAGGGGCCCACGCTGCCCGCCGTCGCCCGGTGGACGGGCGTGACCCGTCCGGACGCGCTGCGCGAGATCCAGGTCGAGACCGCGCCGCTCGACCTGCTGGACGCCGACCTGCTCACCGTGTCCGTGCCCCCGGGCTCGCGGCTGCACGGCGTCAGCGTCTTCGAGCTGCGCCTGCCGTCCCCGACGGTGGTGACCCTGGTCGTCCGCGACGGCACCAGCCTCGTACCCGACCGCGAGACCGTGCTGCGTGCCGGCGACGAACTGCTGCTCATCACCACACCCCAGGTCCGCGAGGCCGCCGAACGCCGGCTGCGCGCCGTCGGCCGCCGGGGCAAACTGGCCCGCTGGCTGGGGGAGTACGGCACTCCGGAGTCGGAGCCTTTGCTCCCCGTTCACCCCGAAAAGCATCACAATGCGTAATAAGTGATGCGGTAAACTTCTTTACCGAGCCGTGACCGTGCGGCAGTTCGAGGAGACGGGGGGTTACGCCGGATGTGCCGACTGCACCGAGCGACCCCGACCGTCAGTGCCCTGCACACCGCACGCATCGACAACACGGCCCGGGACAGCGTCCCCGAATTCTGACGCTTCAGCCGTCGTAGCCGCGCACAGTCGCAGGCTGCCGCCCCGCTCGCCGCGGGCAGTCGTGCCGCTGGGGCGGCGCCCGCCCCGGTGAGTGCGGCACCCCGCACCGCCGGGCAACGCACCGCCGGGCAACGCACCACCCCGCACCACCGCGCACCCGCACCCCGCGCCACAGCCCCCGCACGCCCCCCGCCACCGACCCGCCCCGGAGGGACAGACGCCCGTGCACAACATGACCGCCGTGCTCATCGAACTCGGAGCGATCATCCTCGCTCTCGGACTCCTCGGCCGCCTCGCCGGCCGCGTGGGCTTCTCGCCCATCCCTCTCTACCTGCTGGCCGGGCTCGCATTCGGCCACGGCGGCATCCTGCCCCTGCAGGCCAGCGAGGAGTTCACCGCCACGGGCGCGGAGATCGGCGTCATCCTGCTGCTGCTCCTGCTCGGCCTGGAGTACAGCGCCTCCGAACTGGTCACCAACCTCAAGACCCAATACCCCTCCGGCGCGGTCGACTTCGTACTCAACGCCGTACCCGGTGCCGTGGCGGCACTGGTCCTGGGCTGGGGACCGGTGGCCGCCGTCGCGCTCGCCGGCGTCACCTGGATCTCCTCCTCCGGGGTGATCGCCAAGGTCCTCGGCGACCTGGGCCGGCTCGGCAACCGCGAGACCCCCGTCATCCTCGGCGTCCTCGTCATCGAGGACCTCGCGATGGCCGTCTACCTGCCGATCCTCACCGCGCTGCTCGCCGGCGTCAGCCTGGCCGGCGGCGCCGTCACCCTGCTGATCTCCCTGGGCACCGTCGGCGCCGTCCTCTACCTCGCGCTGCGCCACGGCCGGCTGATCAGCCGCGCGGTCTCCTCCGACAGCGCGGAAACGCTCCTGCTGGTGGTCCTCGGCCTCACCCTCGTCGTGGCGGGACTCGCCCAGGAACTCCAGGTCTCCGCCGCGGTCGGCGCGTTCCTCGTCGGCATAGCCCTGTCCGGCGAGGTCGCCGAGGGCGCCAGCAGTCTCCTCACCCCGCTGCGCGACCTGTTCGCCGCCGTCTTCTTCGTCTTCTTCGGCCTGTCCACCAACCCCGCCGACATCCCGCCGGTCCTCGTGCCGGCCCTGATCCTCGCCGTCGTCACGGCCCTCACCAAGGTCGCCACCGGCTGGTACGCGGCCCACCGCGCCGGTCTGCGGGGCGCGGGCCGGTGGCGGGCGGGCGGCACACTGGTGGCGCGGGGCGAGTTCTCGATCGTCATCGCCGGACTCGCGGTGGGCGTCGAGCCCCGCATCGGCCCGCTGGCGACGGCGTACGTGCTCATCCTCGTCGTACTCGGCCCGCTCACGGCCCGCTTCACCGAGCCCCTCGCCCGCCGCCTCACCCGCGGCCCCGGCAAGGCGGTCGGGTCCGAGGCCGCGACCGCCGCCGAGACCACCACCACGGAGTCGACCCACGCCAACGCGTGAGCCCGCGGGCCGCCCGCCCCACCCGGGGCTCACTCCCGGCCGAGGATCTCCGCGGCCGCGTCGACGCCCTCGCGCGTACCGATCACGATCAGCGTGTCACCGCCGGCCAGCCGGAAGTCCGGCCCCGGCGACGGCAGCGCCTCGGTCCGCCGCAGCACCGCGACGATGGACACGCCGGTCTCGGTACGGGTACGGGTGTCGCCCAGCAGACGCCCGTTCCAGTGCGACGACGCCGACAGCCCGACGCGCTCCGCGACCAGCCCCAGCTCGGTCGTCGACAGCAGGCTGGGACTGTGATGGGCGGGCCTGAGCGCGTCGACGACCAGGGACGCCTCCTGCGCGTCCAGCCGCACCGACAGCGCGGGGTCTTCCTCCGGATCGTTCCTGCGGTACGCGCTCAGCGTCCGCGCCCCGTCCTTCTCCGCCACCACCGACAGCCGACGCCGCTCGCGGGTGACCAGGTCGTAGCGCACCCCTATCCCCGGCAACGGTGTCCTGCTCGTACGCGCAGCACCCACGGCCGCCTCCCTGTCTGCCCAGGCCAGTCCTTCCGGCAACCCGGGACACCCTAGATCCTGCCCGGCCGGGCGCCACCACCCCCTGTCACTCTCTAACGCCTCCCTTACGCCGGACCGCCCTCCTTGTCCGGCATGACGACGAGCTGCCCGTCCCGAACGGCGGTGACCGCCCGCGGCTGAAGCAGCTCGGGGGGCGGTCACCGCGGTACGCGCGTCCTCACTCCGCCGCGTACACCGCGTCGATCGGGCGGCCCCGCAGGGCCGAGCGGGTCGGCAGGCTGATCGACAGCCACCCCAGCAGGGCGACGAAGACCACGATGCCGCCCCAGGCCAGCGGCTCCACGTACGGGATCGGCTGGCCCGTCGTGCCCAGGGCAGCGCCCACGGCCGGCGGGACGGCGATGGCGATGCCGACGACGACGGCGGTGAGGATCACCACCCAGGACTCCAGGAACATCATCCGCCGGGTCTGCTGCTTGCTGGTGCCGATCAGCCGCAGCATGCCGAACTCGCGGCTGCGGCCCGTCGTCGCCATCACCAGGGTGTTCACCACGGCGATGAGCACGTAGAGGATCAGCAGCGCGTTGGCGATCAGGCTGGTCGAGGACTGTTGGGTGAACTGGCCCTGCTCGACGGCGCCGAACTCCTCCGGGCTCTGTACGACGAGACCGGGAGTGCCGTCGGCCAGGTCGGCCAGGCCCGACTCCACCTTCCCGTCGGTGCCGCCACCGTCCTCGCCGGTGACCAGAAGCGCCGTGTCCTGCCCGCCGGCGGTGTGCTCGGTCAGCATCCCGTGCGGGAGGGTGACGTCGCCGAAGCCGAGGCCCTTCCCGTAGAGGGCGACGACCTCCAGCTCCTTGTGCGTGCCGTCGCCGAGGTCCACGTCGGCGGTGTCGCCGACGTCCAGCCGTGCGGTGTCGGCGGCGATCCGGCTGAGCGCCACCGTGTCGCCCCGCAGCTCGTCCATGCTGCCCTCGCGCACGTCCAGGTCGAGCGTGCGGTCCAGGTCGCGGGGGTCCAGGCCCTGCGCGCTGAAGGGGTTGGATACCGGCTTGTCGATCTCGACATAGGTGATCAGCACCTGCGAGCGGGCCACCGGCGTGACGGTGCCGACACCGTCGACGGCGCGGACCTTCTGCGCCAGGTCGGTGGACAGGCCCGTGGTGCCGCCGGTGACCACGTAGTCGGCGACGACGCCGGTCGCCGCCTGCTCCTTCGCCGTCACCTCGACCGTGTTCAGCATCGAGATCTGCATCAGCGCCATCGCGGTGCCCAGCGCCAGTGGCACGACCGCGCTGCTGAGCCTGCGGGCGTTGGCGTGGCTGTTGGCCGCCGCCAGGTAGCCGCTCACCTTCGACCGCATGAGCAGCGGCGTCAGCAGACGGGTCGTCGTCCGCACCAGGTTGGGGCTGATCAGCGCGCTGCCCACCATGAGCAGCAGCAGCGAGCCGCCGGCGCCGGCGATCGCCAGCTGGCCGGGGATCAGCAGCGGCAGCACGATCGACGTCACCAGACCCAGTCCGAGCAGCCCCAGGGCGACGGCCTTGCGGGTGCGGCCCAGCTCGCCCTTCTCCACCTGCGACTCGCTCAGCGCCTCCACCGGCTTGATCTTCGCGATCCGGCGAGCCGCGACGAACCCGGCCAGCAGCGCGCCCAGTACGGACAGCAGCACGGCGGCGACGGCCGGCAACGGGTTGAACGACAGCTCGAAGTCGGCCGGCAGCACACCGACGTCCGCGAAGGCGTCCCGCAGCAGTCCGGCGACCAGGAAGCCGGGCGCCGCGCCCAGCACCGCGCCGGCGGCGGCCACCAGCAGCACCTCGCTGCCGATCAGCTTGTGCACCTGGCGCGGTGTCGCCGCGACGGCGCGCAGCATGGCCAGTTCACGACGGCGCTGGTGGATGGCGAGACCGAGGGTCGAGGAGACGACGAAGACGACGACGCCGAGCGCCGTGCCGCCGAACGAGGCGGACAGCATGACGAGGAAGCCGCGGGACTGGCCGACGTCCAGGAACTCCAGGTCGCCGATCGCGTCACCGGTGTAGGTGACGACGTCGGTCCCGGTGACGGCGTCCTCGATCCTCCCGGCGAGTTCGCCCGCGTCGGTCCCGTCCTCGCCCAGGACGCCGATCGCCGTCAGCCGGTCGGGACGCTGGGAGAGTTCGGCGGCCCGCGCGTCGGTGAAGAAGGCCGCCGACTGCCGGTCCAGGCCGTTCCCGGGCGCGTCGACCAGGCCGACGATCCTGTAGTTCTGCGGCGTGGTCGCGACCGAGAGCCGTACGGTGTCCCCGACCCTCAGTCCGGCCGTGCGGGCGAGGCCGGCGTCCAGCACCGTCTCCCCGGCGCCGCCCGGCTCGTCGCCCTCGGCCAGCTCGAAGGGGCCGAGCGCGGCCGACGACCAGCCGTGGCCGTACAACGGGTGCTGCAACGGCACCGGCGCGCCGCGTGCGCTGCCGTCGTCCTTCTGCAGGCTCATCTCGACGGAGTGGTCGCGCACGACCTTCTCGACGCCGTCGACGTGGGAGATCTGCTCGGCCACCGACGCCGGCACGGTGACGCGCTCGGCGTAGTACGGGTCGAAGTTCTCCTTGACGTCCTTGGTCTGCCGGCCGCCGACCATGACGGTCGCGCCGGCGTAGCGCTCGGGCGCGACGCCCGAGAGCAGCCCGGACACGAACAGCACACCGCAGGCGGTGATGACGGCCGAGCCGCAGATCACGGCGATGAAGGCCGCGACGAACCCGCCCTTGCGGTTCTTGATGGTGCTCCATGCGATGTCGAACACGACGGCCGCCTCACCGGTCGCCGAGGTGCGTCATGTGCTCGGCGACCTCGGCCGGCGAGGGTTTGTACAGCTGCCCCGCCAGTTGCCCGTCGGCGAGGAAGAGCACCGTGTCGGCGTAGGACGCGGCGACCGGGTCGTGGGTCACCATCAGCACGGTCTGGCCCGTCTCGTCCACGATCTGCCGGAACAGCTTGAGGACCTCCTGGCTCGTGCTGTGTCCAGCGCGCCGGTCGGCTCGTCGGCCAGCAGCGCGTCCGGCCGGGTCGCCAGGGCGCGGGCGATCGCCACGCGCTGCTGCTGGCCGCTGGAGAGCTGGTTGGGCCGACGGTCGCCGTACTCGCTCATCCCGACCCGGGTCAGCAGATCGCGCAGCCACGCATCGTCCACGGCCACGTCCGCGAGGCGCGCGACCAGGGTGACGTTCTGCTGGACCGTCAGCGCCGACATGAGGTTGTAGGCCTGGAAGACGTAGCCGATCCGCTCCCGCCTTACTGCCGTCAGCTGGGCCTCCTTCAGGCCGGACAGCTCCGTGTCGCCCAGGAAGACGCGGCCGGTAGTCGGCTGGTCGAGCCCGGCGATGCAGTGCAGGAAGGTGCTCTTGCCGGAGCCGGAGGGCCCCATGACAGCGGTGAAGGTGCCGCGCGGAACCTCCAGGGAGACCCCCCGGCAGGGCGGTGACGGCGTTGTGCCCGTCGCCGTACGTCTTCGTGACGGAGTCCAGCCGCATGGCCGCCGTCCGTGTGTTGACTGTCATGTGCGCGTGCCCTTCCGGTTGTTGACACTTTCACCGTGGGAGGGCTCGAACGGGGTGACGAACCACCTGGGACCCGTATCGGGGGTGGGGTCAGGTACACCCCCGGGCGCGGTGGGACGGACGGCGGCATCTGCCCACGGCACGCCGTGGGCCGGCGAGATTCCGGCCGGTGTCATTCCCGTGCGCGCTCGACGGTCGCCGGAAGCGGCTGGAACTGGGCTCCGGCCAGCGGCGTCCGGCTCAGACTGCCCCAGTTGCCGGCGTCCTGGCTCAGCGTCGCGTCGAGCAGTTCCATCGCTTCCCGCGCGATGAGCTGCCGGTCGTCGCCCGAAGCCTCCCGACGCTCGACGTTCCTGATGACGCGCTGGAGTTCCGCGAGTATCAGACTCCGCTGCTGCCACAACTCGTGGTGACGCATGAGCCCGCTCCACGCCGAGATGACGCCGACGACGCCGGCCACGACCGTGCTCGCCAACCCGAGCCAGGCGGCGTAGTCCCTCCAGGCCGCGACCGCCACACCGAGCACGGCGATGAGTCCGTTCAGGGCCGCGATCCCCACGGTGGACCGCCGGGCCTTCTTCTTCATCAGCTCGCGTGTGCGCGTGTACTCCCTCCTGAAGTGATTCAGGTAGTGGGTGGTCACTCCGAGGGCGTCCGACCCGGCCGGGGGCGGTTCCATCGGCCGCATACCGGTGAACTTCTGCTGCGCTTCTACCTGTTGTCCCGCACCGGCCCGCCGTCTCATGCCCCGGATCCTGGCCGCGGCAGCTCCGGCACAGCCCTGGCCGAGACGGGGGGGGGAAGGGCCGGGGCGAGATCCTTGTCGCGTTCGGCCCACCGGCGGCCCGGGCACAGGTCGTGGCAGGGGCCGTCCACCGCTCGCCGCCCGGCCTGCGGCCCCACCCTGGTCCACACGGGCACCGCTCGGCCCCTGATCGCGCGGGTCGTGCCGGTCTCACCCGGGTGGCGAGGAAGGAGTCAGGAGGTCGACGCCGCACAGCGCGGCGAGTTCTTCGGCGACGGAGGTGAGCGGTCCTCTCAACTCGGCCAGGTCCGCACGCATTTCGGCAGAGCGTTTCCAGCGCCTTTCATGCTCGACGGGGCTGACGTCCGGCGGCCGAGTCGCTTCGTGCTCTTGGAGCGCTGGGTGCCAAGTGGTGAGGAAGGGACGCAGGTGGGTGTTGGTCAGCCGCGCGGCGACGGCGGGGAGGGTGAGAGGGGTGGCGGTTTCGCTCGCGACTCGGTGGAGCAGATCGCGTGTCGTGGCGAACAGTGAGTGCAGCGACGTCAGTGCCTCCCGCAGCGAGCCGTCGTCCCGGGGAAGCGGCTGGACGCCGACTCGGGTGACCAGTTCGACCTGGAGGTCGAAGGCCGCCGCCCGTTCCAGGGGGCCGGGGCGGACGCCCACCGAGGCGGTGAGCGCGAGCCGGGCTTCGGGGGCACTCGTCGTCGCGGCCCGGCCCGGAACCGAAGCCCCGGAGGAGACGTCCGGAACGAGCGTATGGAGGAGGAGGCGACGGAGATCCTCCTGGCGGGCCACGTTCGTGTCGTGACGCTGTACTGCTCGGGCGAGCAGCGGATGGATGGTCCAGGACCGGTCGGGCAGCGGTTCGTGGCGCAGCGCACCGGATCCGCGAAGAGCTTCCACCGCCTCTGAGACGAGGGCCCCCACGTCCCACGGGTCGTAAGGGCCGATGGAGGACAGGACGTCTTCCAGGGCCGTCTGGGACAGCGGTGCCGGACAGGCGAGAGCAAGCAGCCGCAGGACGTCGTCGGCCGGGTCCGTACCGGAGAGGGGCCTTGGCAGCAGGGCTGTCGCGAGTGGACGGCGGGTCGGCGCGCCAGTACCGGACACCGGCCAGCGGGTCGCCAGCACGTCCGGGCCGTGGGCGTGCAGCCGATTGCGTACGTCGGTGAAGTCACCGGTGGCCGTGAGGTCGGCGAGGAGATCCAGCGCCTCGGGATGCCCGCCGACGTCGCGGACGAGCGCGAGAGCGGCGGCGTGTTCCAGCTCGTCGCCGGGCACGCGGCGGGACGTGAGGAGGCGATAGCCGTCGGCGTCCGACAACGGGGCCATGTCGACGCACTCGGCGAAGGCCGTGTACCGAAGGGACCGTGTCGTGATCAGGGTGGCCGTGAGCAGGTGCGGGCCGCGCAGGAGAGTGAGCTGGTCCGCGGTGAGTCCGTCGGGGACGCCGTCGACCACCCACAGACAGGGCAGGCCGCGCTCTCCCAGGGCGACCGCGAGGTGGCTGAGCAGGCCGGGCAGAGAGGGCGTCGCAGCAGTCACCCGCAGGGCCGCCAGCACAGTGGAGACCTGTTCCGCGTAGGACTCCATCGCCTCCGAGGGCTGCCCTTCGTACGGGTGCAGGTCGAACCAGAAGACGCCGCCGGGAAAGGCCGAACCGAAGTGCAGGGCGTATTCCTGGGCGAGCAGCGACTTGCCCAGCCCGGGCATGCCGCGCAACTGCGCGCCGCGACCTCCGCCGGCCTGGGCGACCAGCGGAGCACGGTGACGGTGGAGGGCCGTGTGGATGCGCCATTGCTCGGGCAGGCGGCCGGTGAAGCGGAACGAGCCCGTGCGAGCCGGCGCGGGCAGCCACGGGACGACGGACGCGCCCGCGGCGTTCCCCATGAACGTGGTGACGGTGCCGACATGGTCGGCCACGCGCGCGGCGAGGCGGTCGAGTCCCTCCGGGGTGGCGGGCCAGGGCCCGTGCCGGGCGTCTCGCAGCTCGACCGGGTGCACGTGGTCGGAAGCGGGTTCGGGGTTGAGTACGAGTGTCCGCCGGCGGGGATCACCCTCGCGCAGCCCGGTCAGGTACGCGTAGGTCAGCTCCCACTGGCACGCTCGCCGCTGCGGGTAGTCCGCCGAGTACAGGGCGAGCAGTATCCGGGAGTGGGCCAATGCTTCCGTGATGGTGGCGGTGATGGACGCGAAGTCGTCCACGGCGGTGTCGTCGACGAAGACGCGCAGATCGCGTGCCTGAAGCGCGGACACCAGTGCGCTGACCTTGCCGGCGTCGGACCGGCTGTAACTGATGAACACGTCCCATTCCGGTTCGGCGGCGTCGGGCGTGCTCATTTCTGCCTCCTGGTGGGGACCTCAGCCGACGGGCTGATTCCTGCCTCTCGACGTCCGAAAAACCGATGGGGGGGGGGTGCGCAGATTGCCTGGTCGTCCGGGCCGGACCCACGAAGCGCCTGCACGATGGAGATCATCACCCTGACATCATGCGACACCGCCTCCGGCGAGCGGCTTCGCCGAGTGCGGTGTCATTCCCGCGGGCCGGGTCGTGCCCCGTCCTGATGCGGCACCGCGGGGCGGGCCTGCGTGGAGCGGCCCGACGGCCGCAGATGCCGCTCCGGATCACGAATACCGGCGATCTCCCCGAGCCCGATCACGTACGGCCGCAGCCTCTCCTGCAGTTGGCGGAGCTCCGCGCGGAACTCGGCATTCTGCGGCCAGTCGGTCTCGTCCCGGTCGGGGTGGCGGTCTTCGAAGTCCTTCAGACCGGGGTGCCACTTGGCCAGGAAGGGAGCGAGCTCGAAGTTCAGTATGTCCAGAGCAAGTTCGTACACCGAGTCCCCCTTCGCAGGGGGAGGAGGGGTCATGTGCCCCTCCAGCGGCTCGCGATAGAGGTCGAACAGCGTCTTGAGAGAGGTCAGGGCCTCGCGCAGGTTCCCGCTGCCGTCCTCCAACGGGCGAGTGGCGACCCGGGTGGCGGCTTGGAAGAACATCCGTTGAGCGGCCTGCCGCATGTCCGTCTTGGTGGTGAACGACATCTCGTTGCCGAGCAGTACGAGCCGGACCTCCGTCAGCTGAGCGGACCTGCGGTACAGCTCCAGACCGAGAACCACGGCGACACCGATGAGGCACCCCACGATGACCGACAGCCGCTGCCCGCCGGTCTGGCTGATCGAGTACGCGGCAATGCCGACCACACTGCCCGTGACACCGGCCAACACCGCACGTAAGACCATGCGCACCGCGTGGCTGCTCTCACGTCCACTCCGCCTGGCCATCTACCCCCCTTGTCACACTGACGCATCGTCGTGTCCGGCGGCCCTCGCAGCCGACACGGTGGCCACCGGACCGCTCCCCGGGGCTCGTTGGGCTCTGCGCCGGCGAACGTGGTCATGCCACTCTAGAGGGACCGCACCGCTGGATCCGCCGCGCGACGACGACTGCTCCCATCGGGGCGGAGTCGCACCCGGCGGGCGGACGGTTCCGGCCCTGACCGTCCGCCGCCGGTCAGGGCGGCCATGTGCGCTCCGCGGGAGTCAGAAGTCCGTCCTCGAACCTGTCGACCATGCCCCACCTCCTCCGGTCGTGCCCGGTACCGGATCTCGCATCGTCGCACGTCAAGACTGCCACCCTGGGCCGTACGGCACACCCGCTCACCGGATCAGCAGGCCGCACGCAGGCGCTCCCCGACGAGGTGGTCCCGGCAGCTTCGGCAGTGTCCGGGTTCCTGGGCACGGAAGGCGCGCTCGCAGCCGTCGCAGGTCTGGAACGGCAGCACTGCCGGACGTTCGACGGTCAGCGGGAGAGGCGCCCGGGGTGGCGCGGGCAGAGGCGTTTCTCGCAGGCGGAACGCGAGGATGCTCGCCGGGCGTGCTCGGAACTGGTCGGGAAGCCGTACGGTCAGCAGCTCGGTGATCTCGGGCGCTCCCACCCCGGCCGCCAGCCACTCGGCCACGGCCGGAGCCAGGCGGGCGGCCTCCCGTTCCGACAGGACGAGACGGGGGTCGACCCGACGCAGGGCGGTCAGCACGGCGACCGCCTTCGGATCGGCGTCGGCAAGTGCGAGGGTCGGGCTCTCGGGCGCTTCGGGGCCGGGAGTGGGCGCCGCCTCACGCAGCGGCGGAGCGGGCTCTTGGACGACGGGCCGTGCCTGGGGCCGGGGCGGCTTCGGCGGCTCGGGCGGGCCGTCAGGACCGTGGCCCCCGGGGACGTCGTAGAAGTACGTGCGGGTGCGGATCCGTCCAGAGGCCAGACGCTCTCGGCGCCGCTCCAGGTAACCGGCGGCTTCCAGCTCCCGGAGAGCACGCGAAATCAGAATCTCGCCCTCGCTGAAGTGCTCGCACAGGGCGGTGATGGTCACAGGGGCGCCGGAGGGCAACGACAGGATGTACACGGCCACACCGACCGTGACCGCGCTGCCGCGCCGTTGGGCAAGGGCGTTGGAGATCAC
Source organism: Streptomyces sp. NPDC093065 (assembly GCF_044754585.1). Lineage (NCBI taxonomy): Bacteria > Bacillati > Actinomycetota > Actinomycetes > Kitasatosporales > Streptomycetaceae > Streptomyces > Streptomyces sp. NPDC093065. The sequence goes on from NZ_JBIVPJ010000013.1 coordinate 98,439, forward strand.
CGTGAAGTCGGCGGTGAGCCGGGTGCGTACGTGGTTCACACCGGATGCCGGTGCCCCGGCGTCGGCGCGCAGGCGCGCGTTAGACTGCGAGTCAGCCATCGGGAAGCTCTTCTCTTCCTTGATCGGTCAGGCCCTCGTCCGGGACGGCGAATCCTGGGCGTGGGCCGCTCTGTTGTGGGTCGGTGGTGCGCTCTTGCGGTGAACGTAACGGCCCGAATCCCGCACCCGCAAGCCAGTCACTCGCACGGGTGACACGCGCGCACCGGCGCGGGGAGGGTTGGGTGGGCGGGTAGTTCTTTCCCCGGTTCTTTGGGGAGGTCAGCGGCCCACCGGCCCCTCGCGAACGAGGCACCGGCGGACCCGGGGAACGGCTGCCGACCAGCACCCGGTTGACTCAGAGGCGGCGATCCGGTCCGCGGTGGAGGGCTACTACCGTGAAGCGACCGTTCCTTCCCGGTCCGAACGTCGTCGCCTGGCGCAGGAGCAGCTGCAGCAATCAGGAGGGCGGCAACTGCGTTGAGGTCGCCGACGGGTTAACGAGCGTCGTGCCCGTTCGTGAAGGCAAGGTTCCGACGGGACAGTGGTGTCCTTCGGGGGTGGCTCCTGGGCCGCGGTTCGTAAGCGAGGTGAAGGGCGGTCGCCGACTGGTTTCCCGATGAGTTGGCCGTAGTGCGCACCTTCCGTGTAGGCCACCGCCGAGCCGTACCGCAGCGTCAGAACCGTCGGCGAGCCACCCAGCGCATCGTGCCCACCTTGCTCGAACGGCAGCACCTGCACCGTGATGTGCGGCTCCGTCGCCGCCTCCACCAGCCGCTCCAACTGCGCCCGCATGACGTCGCCCCCGCCCATCGGCCGCCTGAGCACTGCCTCGTCGAGCACTACCCACGGCTCCGGCTCCCGGGCGACGTAAGCCGCCCTTGCCGCCCCATGTGGGTGGCGACCCTTTCCGAGTGAGTGATGAATGCGCGCGGTCAGTCCGGGAACGCCTCCCGGTACGCGTACGGCTACAGCTCCACCAACAGGTCGTCCGCACCGAGAGCCCGCGTCCAGCGCCCGGGCCGGCTCCAGCATCGGCTTGGCTCCGGACGCCACCTCGATCCGGGAAATCCGGGTGCTCACCACGTGCGTCAACTCGCCGAGTTGGGCCTGAGCGGTTGTCAGGCGATGCCTAAGGTCTTGGTGATCGGTGCACCGGCCTCGTGCAGTGAAGAAGCGCGCCATCATGTGGTCCGAAACCGACTACGGAGGTCGCAAAACCGTCGTCAAGCCCGGGGGTGGCTCACACTCCCCTTCCGCACGCACTCCTTGCTGCCCGAAAACACCTGGCGGCACGTCACCTGAGCCGCGTCTCTGGTTCCGGTGGGCCGATCGCGACGAGTTCGACCTCGAAGCCGTCGTCGTTCTCCAGATAGGCGGCGTAGTGCTGTGGGCCGCCGGCGTATGGATGCCGTTCGGGGAACATCAGCCTCCACCCGTGCTGGGCGGCGTCGGCAGCCAGTCTCTCGGCCATGGCGGCGTCTTCGACGTGGAAGGCCAGATGATTCAGTCCCGGACGGCAGCGGTCGTGCCGTTCGGCGGTGAGGGCTGGGGACTGCTCGATGACCAGGTAGGTCGGACCGAGCCGCCAGCTGCGGCCGCGGTCCCAGTCCTGGTGGACGGCGTAACCCAGCGCCTGAAGCAGCCAGCCGAGCGAGGCGAGTGCGCGGTGGAGATCCGCCACCCACAGCTCGACGTGGTGCAGCGTGCCGTGTGCGGGTCGGCTCATGCGGTTACCTCCTCCGACATTCCAACCGAACCCGGCCCCCGGACCCGCACCGGGGATCAGGGCCCTGACCTGGAACTTCACTGTCGGGGTGGCGGGATTTGAACCCACGGCCTCCTCGTCCCGAATGAGGTTCGGGCCTCGGGGAGTCTCGAATGGGGTGGGGAGCTGGTTGGCTCCCCGAGGGCTCCCAGAAAGCCTTGTCACCAGGGCGGTGGTCAGCGCAAGCCGTATCCGAGTGACTTCTGACGAGTAGAACTTCGGGTAGTACCTTCGGACCCGTCACGTCAGAGCGCTTCGCCGCCGTCAGTCCGCTGCCTGGAGGGGGCGAAGCGCACACGAGACAGCCTTTCGGCGATGAAGGCCCGCAGGTGCAGGTCCTTGCTCACGCCGTGGAACACGTAGGCCCGGTCCGGAAGCCAGGACACCAGTTGCCGCGCGAGCTTGCCCGCGTCGCTGAAGGAGAAGATGCGGTCGGTGTCAGGGACGTAGATGTGCACCTCCGCGCATCCCTCCACGCGGGTGAAGTCACCCCCCTGGGCGATGCCCCGGGCCAGCCGCAGCGCGCAGGGATGGTTGTCGTTCAGGCCCCTGCTCAGGTCGACGACTGTCCATTCGTTCACGCCGTCCCGGTGGCGGTACGTGAGTTCCATGACGCCGTCGCACTGCTCCTTGAAAGCCCTGAGCGCGGCGGCACCACCGTTGCCCTTGGTCTTCTCCAGGCCCGACGGCCCGAACTCCGGTGCCTCGTACGACAAGTACAGGCAGCCTTTCTGCGTCCTCACCGCGAGGCTCTCTGCCCCGCCGTGTTCGAAGGCGTTCAGCGCCGTCTCGTAGGCCAGGAACCTGGTCGCCTCGAACACCACCGGTCCCCACGCCTCCAGCGCGCCGACGTCGTCGAGGAAGCGGGCCAGACCTCGGTTCTCGTCCCCCTTGGGGATGACCACCGCGTGGTCGAGTAGCAGGCCGGGCACGCGGGAGTCGGCGGGACGTCCGACCCGTACGCGGGCGTTGCGTTCGGCGTTCTTCTTCCAGGCGCGCAGGAGGCTCGCCGTGTAGCGGTCCTCGTTGTCGTCGATCAACTTCGCGTGGTTCGCGCACAGCCATATCCCGTTGCCGTACCCGGCCCGTTCCTCGGGGGAGAGGCTGCCGTCGTAGCGTGGACCGCCCTTGGCTGCCGCGGTGATGTGAGCGCCGACGCCGATGTTGGTCAACCTGCCCTTCCGGGCGTCGGACGGCCCGATCGTCGCGGCTCCGCACGAGGGTGCGGAGCATCGGTGGGCGACGCGGTTGGCGAGCTCGGTCTTCGTGGCCGGGCTGAAGTCGTCGCGGTTGCTCAGGTGCGGAGGTCTCACGTCCCGCTTCGATGCGGGCTTCGTCTCTGTCGGAGGATGGGCATCCTGCTGAGGGCTGGCGGCAATCGGCGCCCCGGCTTCAGACGCCGCTGCGTGAGGCTTGCGTGGGGCCAACTCCGGACGGTCGGGATGATGCCCGTGCTCCAGGTAGAAGCACCCCGCGTCAGTGATTTCTGCCTGCCACCTCCCCTTCTTCCTGGACATGGTCACCAAGCCCCGGTCTCTGAGCACGCGAGCCGTGACGGCGAGCTCGGGGCTGTCCGACGTGACGGGGTTCGTTCCGCCCCCGATGCGGGTGAGGAGTGCGAGCTGTCGGTCATTTAAAGGAGACCAAGGATGCATGGCGATCGTCGTACCGTCCGCGGCCTCCCCGGCACAAGCTGTGGGGTGACTCTTGCGGCGCACGGCGTACTCGAAGGCGGAACACCTCTCGCTGGGAGCCACCGGTGAGCCGCTCCCTCAGGTCGGCTCCCAAATGGCTACCAGAACGGGATGACACAGCAGATCAGGCCCGGCACTGATCTCTCAGTACCGGGCCTGACCTGGTGTTTCTCTGTCGGGGTGGCGGGATTTGAACCCACGACCTCTTCGTCCCGAACGAAGCGCGCTACCAAGCTGCGCCACACCCCGATCGTCGCTGCTCGTCGCGGCGACGTCGTTTACTTTAGCCCACCGGTGGCCGGAGACGAAATCCGGTTTACCGGGGGCGGCGGAGCGGGTTCGGGCGGGTGCGGTCCACGGCTACCAGGAGGACTGCCAGGGCGTACAGGGCGAGGCCCACGAGGAGGGCGTTGCCGAGGACGGCCTTGTAGCCGTGCCGGGCGACGTCGAGGAAGGGGTAGAGGTAGCGGTCCTGCGAGCCCGGCGGGAGCAGTTCGCCGCGGGCCAGGGAGAAGGCCAGGTAGGCCAGGGGGTACAGGAGCCACGCGGGGGCCTGGCGCAGGTGCAGGCGGCCGGGGGCGGTGAAGAGGAGCCAGTCCAGGGCCGCGGCCACCGGCACCGCGGTGTGGAGGATCTGGCTCGCGGCGGTCTGCCAGGCCGAGCCGGTGGCGCCCGGCGTCGTGAACAGGGGAGACTCACCTGCCGGGAGCAGGTGCTGGACCAGGCCCGCGGCGACGACGTAGAAGAGGACTGCTCCGGTGAGGGCGCCCGGCAGGGGGTGGTGGGCGGACCAGGCGCACTGGGCGGAGGCGAGCATGACCAGCGCCAGCAGGATGCCGCTCTGGACCGTGAAGTGGCTCAGGGCCGTCGTGGGCGGGGCGCCGCCGACGAGTAGCTCGATGGTCACGCCGGCCAGGGCCAGCAGCGCGATCAGGCTGCGGAAGGCGGCGACCAGGCGACGTCGTGCCGGGATCAGCACGGCGCGGGCCGGTACGACGGTGGGCGGCAGGACGACGTGGCCCGGGATCGGGGGGAGGTCCGGGATGTCCCTGGGTATCGGGGCTGTCATGGACTCAACGTAGACAGACCGGACATAGTGGGCTATGTGAGTGGGCCGTGTGGGTTACCTCGGCCTCGCCTCCCCCTTCCCCGGGCCGGGAGCCGTCAGTCCTCCCGGCCCACCAGCGTCAGCAGCGTCGCCTCGGGCGGGCAGGCGAAGCGGAACGGGGTGTAGCGGTTGGCGCCGCAGCCGGCCGAGACGTGGAGGTAGGACGTGCGGCCCTCGGACGTGTGCGTGGACAGGCCCTTCACGCGGTCGGTGTCCAGGTCGCAGTTGGTGACCAGGGCGCCGTAGAAGGGGATGCACAGCTGGCCGCCGTGGGTGTGGCCGGCCAGGATCAGGGGGTAGCCGTCCGCCGCGTAGGCGTCCAGGACGCGCAGGTAGGGGGCGTGGACGACGCCCATCGAGAAGTCGGCCGCGGTGGACGGGCCGCCGGCCACCTCCGGGTACCGGTCCCGCTTGATGTGCGGGTCGTCCAGTCCCGTCAGCTCGACCGACACGCCCTCGATCTTGAGCGTCCCGCGGGTGTTCGTGAGGTTCTGCCAGCCCGCGGCGTCGAAACCGTCGCGCAGGTCCTCCCACGGGTTGTGGACGGCACCGACGACGGGCGGGTTGCCGTTCAGGCCGTGGCGGCCCTGGACCTTCTCGAGCAGGTACCGGGCGGGGTTGCGGGGCCTGGGGCCGTAGTAGTCGTTGGACCCGAAGACGTAGGCGCCCGGGAACTCCATCAGGGGGCCCAGGGCGTCCAGTACCTCGGGGACGCCCTCCGGGTCGGAGAGGTTGTCGCCGGTGTTGAGCACGAAGTCGGGGCGCAGCCCGGCCAGCGAGCGCAGCCAGCGCTGCTTCTTGCGCTGTCCGCCGACCATGTGGATGTCGGAGACCTGGAGCACGCGCAGGGGACGCATCCCGGACGGGAGGACGGGGACCGTCACCCGCCGGAGGCGGAAGGAACGGGGCTCGACCCCCGCCGCGTAGATCAGACCGGCGGCGCCAACCGCCGTGATTCCCAGGGGTACTCCGTATCGCGCGCGCATACGTCCATCGTGTCAGAAGCGGCGGAGAAGCGGTGGCGGGCGGTCCGCCGGGGCCGGGTCCGCCGGGGGCGCGGAAATCAGCGGGCGCCGTTCCTCGCGCACCTGCGACAATCAGGTCCATGACCACGCTCAAGTCGAAGCTGCACGACGACCTCAACTCCGCGATCAAGGAGCGCGACGAACTGCGTTCCTCGACGCTCCGGCTGACGCTCGCCGCGATCACCAAGGAGGAGGTCGCGGGGAAGGAGAAGCGTGAGCTCTCCGACGACGAGGTGCAGAAGGTGATCACCCGCGAGGCGAAGAAGCGCCGTGAGGCGGCCGAGGCCTTCGCCCAGGGCGGCCGCGCCGAGCAGGCCGAGCGGGAGAAGGCGGAGGGCGAGGTGCTGGCCGCCTACCTGCCCAAGCAGCTGTCCGACGACGAGCTGAACGCGATCGTCGCGCAGGCCGTGGCGGAGGCGAAGGCGGCCGGCGCCGAGGGGCCGCGGGCCATGGGCGCCGTCATGAAGATCGTCAACCCGAAGGTGGCCGGGCAGGCCGAGGGCGGCCGGGTCGCCGCCGCGGTCAAGAAGCTCCTGGCCGGCTGAGCAGCGGCGGTTCCACCGCGACGCCGGTGACGCCGGTGGCTGCCGTTACGCCGGCGGTGCCGGTGTACGCCGTAACGCCGATGAGGGCCCTCTCCGTGATCGCGGAGAGGGCCCTCACCTCATGAAGGAGACGGTCAGCGGCGTCCGCCCGGCCCGTTGCCCGCGCCCTGGATCAGGTTGCCGCCGGGGAAGCCGCCCGGGCCGCCTTCACCGGTGCCGCCGTCGGTCAGGCCGCCGATGAAGCCGTCGTCGTCGCCGTTGTTCCCGTCGTCGGGCTTGCCCTTGTCGCGGCCCTTGTCCTTGTCCTTGTCTTTGTCCTTCTTCTTGTCCTTGTCCTTGTCCTCGTCCGGGATGTCGACGAGGTTGAACGAGGGGGAGTCCTTGCCCGCCAGGGCGCCGGTCATGGCGTCCTTCCAGATGGGACCCGGGACCGCGCCACCGAAGACCAGATCGTGGTACTGCCCGCCGATCGTGATGTTCTTCATCTGGACCTGCTGCGAGGCGCTGCCCACCCAGACGGCGCCCGACAGGTTCGGCGTGTAGCCGACGAACCAGGCGTTCTTGCGCTCGTCGGTCGTACCCGTCTTGCCGGCGTTGTCACGGTCGGTGAGACCGGCCGCCTTGCCGGTTCCGGAGTCGACCACGCCCTGCAGCAGGGTGTTCACCGTGTCGGCGGTCTTCTCGCTCATCGCACGCGAGCACGTCGACTTCGGCACGTCGAGCGACTTCTGCTTGTCGCCGATCTTCTGGGTGATCGACTCGATCACGATCGGCGTGCAGTACATGCCCCGGGAGGCGAAGGCGGCGTACGCGCTCGCCATCGTCAGCGGGGCGACGCCCTTGGAGCCGAGGGAGATGGCGGGGACTTCCGGCAGCTTGTCGCCGCTGCCCTGCACGACGTGCAGGGCGTCCGTCATCTTCATCACCGGGCACAGGCCGATGTCGGACACCATCTGGACGAAGTAGGTGTTGACCGAGAGGGCCATCGCCTCCTTCAGCCGGTACGGGCCGACCTCCGACTCGCTCTCGTTGGGGACCTTCTCGCCGGCCGTGTTGAGCCAGGGCTTGCCGCTGCACGTCTGCACGGGCTCGGGGTAGGGCATCTCGTACGGCGACGAGTACTCCTGGGTGGGCGGGCGCCCCTCCTCGAGCGCCGCCGCCGCGACGAAGGGCTTGAACGTGGAACCGGTCGGGAAGCCGTAGTTGGAGCCGCCCACGCCGTGGTCCACCGAGTAGTTGATCTCGGTCTCGTTCTTGCCGTAGCCGTACGGCTTCGACTGGCCCATCGCGAGGACCTTGCCGGTGCCGGGCTCGACCAGCGTGCTCGCGGCGGCGACCGAGTCGGACTGGTTCACGTGGTCCTTGAGCGACTGCTGGACCGACTTCTGGGCCTTCGGGTCGAGCGTCGTGCGGATGGTCAGGCCGCCCTGGTTCCAGACCTTGGCCCGGTCCTTGCGGGTCTTGCCGAAGACCTTGTCGCTCAGGAACACCTCGCGCACGTAGTCGCAGAAGAAGCTCGCGTTCTTCACGGCCGTGATGCAGCCGTTCTTGGGCTTGCTGACCTTCAGCCCGAGCGGCGCCTTCTTCGCCTTCTCGGCCTCGGCCGCGGAGATGTCGCCGACCTGGGCCATGCGGGTCAGCACGACGTTGCGCCGCTTGGTGGCCTCCGCCTCGTCGTTGACCGGGTCGTACCGGCTGGGCGACTGGACGATGCCGGCCAGGAGGGCGGCCTCCTGGACCTTGAGGTCCTTGGCGTGCTTGGAGAAGTAGCGCTGGGAGGCCGCCTCGACGCCGTAGGCCTGCTCGCCGAAGAACGTGATGTTCAGGTAGTTCTCGAGGATCTTCTTCTTGCCCAGCTCCTCCTCGACCTGGATCGCGAGCTTCAGCTCCTGGATCTTGCGGCCGATGGTCTGCTGGGTGGCCTGGGCGACCTTCGTCGCGTCGTCGCCCGCCTCCTCGACGAAGACGTTCTTGACGTACTGCTGCGTGAGCGTGGAGGCACCCTCGGAGACCCCGCCGCTGCGCGCGTTCTTGTTGACGGCGCGCAGGACGCCCTTGAGGTCGATCGCGCCGTGCTCGTAGAAGCGCGAGTCCTCGATCGCGACGATCGCCTTCTGCATGTACGGCGAGATGTTCTTGAGGTCGACCACCGTCCGGTCGCGCGAGTAGACCGTGGCGATGGTGCCGCCCTCGGCGTCGAGGATGGTGGTGCGCTGGCTCAGCGGGGGAGTCTTCAGGTTGGTCGGGAGGGCGTCGAAGCCCTCCACCGACCCCTTGGCGGCCAGCCCCAGCGCGCCCACTGCGGGCAACGCGATGCCGGCCAGCACTGCTCCCGCGAGCACACTGACACCGAGGAACTTGGCGGCCTGCTGCGTTGGCGACAGACCACCGCCCGAGCGCTTCTTTGGCATGGAGGCAGCCTACGTTCTCATTCGCCGGACACGCGTATATGCCTTGGCCTAAGCTGCACTCAACTGTCACAGCAGTGAGGCCACGTATCAATACGTCCGGCGACCCCGAATCGTTCCGGACCCGCTCGACTTTTTTCCCGAGGGGCCCCCGCCGGGGGCGTGTTGGTGTGTGCCGGCGCGTGCCACGGCGTGTGGGGTGCGTGTCCGAATCCGCCTTGTGTGTCAATCGGTGTCCGTTGTGGCGCAACAGAGATGACCTGTATGTCGGGATGGTCGCGCATGTCGCCAGCTCACTCCCCCGGGTGATCTGCCGCTTACCCATAGTCCGTTCGGGCCATTCAAGATTGGGCCCGAAGGGGGTGTTGCGCTGTGCCCACCTTCCGTAACGTCCTCAACTGGCGGCGGTGAATATGCCGCTGCCGCCGTGGGGGAGCCTCGATTCGGGAGAGGACGGCGCCGGTATGGGCTGGGTAACCGACTGGAGTGCGCAGGCCGCCTGCCGCACTACCGATCCGGACGAACTGTTCGTTCAGGGAGCAGCGCAGAACAGGGCCAAGGCGGTGTGCACCGGATGCCCGGTGCGGACCGAGTGCCTGGCCGACGCGCTCGACAACCGCGTCGAGTTCGGCGTGTGGGGAGGCATGACGGAGCGGGAGCGCCGTGCGCTGCTGCGCAGGCGGCCCACCGTGACCTCCTGGCGCCGGCTCCTCGAGACGGCGCGGACGGAGTACGAACGAGGGGTCGGCATCATGCCCCTCGAGGACGACGAGGTGTACGAGAACTACGCGGCCGTGGGCTGAGTCCCCAAGGGCCGCAGAGGCCCCGAAGGGCTCCCCAAGGGCAGAGACAAGTGCAGGGCAAGGGCACGGAGGGGTGGACCGGGCTCCGTGAGGCCGGGCCCGCCCGCGTGAAGCGGGTCCGATCAGGCGCCCGGCTCGGGCAGCTCGGGCCGGCCGGTCGCCAGGCGTTCCCCGATGTCCCGCAGCCCCGCGAGGTCGTGCACGTCGCCGGGCAGCGCGGCCACCTCGGTGACCGCCACCTCGGGATGACGTGCGGTGAAGCGGTCACGCGTGCGCTGCTCCCGGGCGAGCAGGTGCATGCGTTCCGCGTGCAGCCGCAGCAGTCCGGCGGTGAGCGCGTCGACGGACCGCTCCGCCGTCTCGGCCGCTTCCGGGGCCGCTGCGCCGTCGGCCGCCGGTTCGGGAGCCTCGGGAGAGGTGCCGGGGGCCGAGCCGTCGGGACCGGAGTCGGCTGATCCTGAACTGCCGTGTGGATCGGGAGAGTTGCCGGGGTCGGTACGAACTCCAGCTTTCCCGCCGTCCTGATCCACAATGCGGGGATCCTCAAGATTTTCCGCGGCGGCGAGTGCCCGCTCGGCCGAGAGCCCGTCGGCGCCGCTGCCGTGGACCCGGTTGAGCACCAGACCGGCGAGCGGCATGTCCTCGGCCGCCAGCCGCTGCACGAAGTACGCGGCCTCGCGCAGGGCGTCCCGCTCAGGGGCCGCGACCACCAGGAACGCGGTCCCGGGCGCCTGGAGCAGCTTGTACGTCGCGTCCGCGCGGGTACGGAAGCCCCCGAACATCGAGTCCATCGCGGCCACGAAGGTCTGCACGTCCTTGAGGAACTGCCCGCCCAGCACCTTGCCCAGGACGCCGGTCATCATCGACATGCCGACGTTCAGGAACTTCATGCCCGCCCGGCCGCCGACCTTCGCCGGGGCCAGCAGGACGCGGATCAGCTTGCCGTCCAGGAAGGAACCGAGGCGCTTGGGCGCGTCCAGGAAGTCCAGCGCCGAGCGGGACGGCGGCGTGTCGACGACGATGAGGTCCCACTCGTCCCTCGCCCGCAGCTGCCCCAGCTTCTCCATCGCCATGTACTCCTGCGTGCCCGCGAAGCCCGCCGAGAGCGACTGGTAGAAGGGGTTGCCCAGGATGGCCGCCGCCCGCTCCGGGTCCGCGTGGGACTCGACGATCTCGTCGAACGTCCGCTTCATGTCGAGCATCATGGCGTGCAGCTCACCGCCCGCCGCGTCGTCGACGCCCTTCACCCGGCGCGGAGTGTTGTCGAGCGAGTCGATGCCCATGGACTGCGCGAGGCGCCGGGCCGGGTCGATGGTGAGGACGACCACCTTGCGGCCGCGCTCGGCCGCACGCAGGCCCAGGGCCGCCGCCGTGGTCGTCTTGCCGACCCCGCCCGAACCGCAGCACACCACGATGCGGGTCGCCGGGTCCTCCAGCAGGGGGTCGACGTCGAGGACGCGCGCGGCCGCCAGGCGCCGCGCTCCCTCCCGCTGGCGGGCCCGCTCGTCCGGACTCATGCGATCCCCTGCTTCCGCAGCTCGGTGGCCAGTTCGTACAGGCCCGCCAGGTCCATGCCCTCCGCGAGGAGCGGCAGTTCGTGCGCCGGCAGGCCCACCTCGCCGAGGACCGCCCGCTGGTCCTGCTCCAGTGCGTGCCGCTCGGCGTACTCCCCGGCCTGTGCGAGGAGCGGGTCCACCAGCCGCTCGGCGTGCCCGCCCCGCCGGGCCCCGCCGAGCCCGGCCCCGGACAGCGACCGGGCCAGCGCCGTACGCGGTGTCTCCCGTACGAGCTCCAGGTCCGTGGCGTCCAGGACCTGGGGGCGGACCATGTTGACGACGACCCGGCCCACCGGGAGCCGCGCCGTGCGCAGCTCGGCGATGCCGTCCACGGTCTCCTGGACCGGCATCTCCTCCAGCAGCGTCACCAGGTGCACGGCCGTCTCCCGTGACTTCAGCACCCGCATCACGGCCTGCGCCTGATTGTGTATGGGGCCGACCTTCGCGAGGCCGGCCACCTCGTCGTTCACGTTGAGGAAGCGGGTGATGCGGCCGGTCGGCGGGGCGTCCATCACGACGTAGTCGTAGACGAACCGTCCCCGTTTGTCCTTGCGCCGGACCGCCTCGCACGCCTTGCCGGTCAGCAGGACGTCCCTGACCCCCGGCGCGACGGTGGTCGCGAAGTCGATGGCGCCGAGCTTCTTCAGGGCCCGTCCGGCGCTGCCCAGCTTGTAGAACATCTGGAGGTAGTCCAGAAGGGCCAGTTCGGCGTCGATGGCGAGGGCGTACACCTCCCCGCCCCCTGGAGCGACGGCGATCTTCCGCTCCTCATAAGGCAGCGCCTCCGTTTCGAAGAGCTGCGCGATGCCCTGGCGGCCCTCGACCTCGACGAGAAGCGCGCGCTTCCCCTCGGTGGCCAGGGCCAGCGCGAGGGCCGCGGCCACCGTGGTCTTGCCGGTACCGCCCTTGCCGCTGACGACCTGGAGCCTGCTCACGTATTCGAGCGTAACCAGTCCGCGCGCCGAGTACGCCGGAGGCTGTGGACAACGTCGCCGCGGCCGCCCCGCCGAGGCGCCCGGGACAACGGCTAGAGTCGGCCGCATGACCAAGTGGGAATACGCAACCGTGCCGCTGCTCGTCCATGCCACGAAGCAGATTCTGGACACCTGGGGCGAGGACGGCTGGGAGCTCGTCCAGGTCGTGCCCGGGCCGAACAACCCGGAGCAGCTCGTCGCCTACCTGAAGCGGGAGAAGCAGGCATGAGTGCCGTGGAGGCGAAGCTCGCCGAACTCGGCCTGACGCTGCCCGAGGTCGTCCCGCCGCTGGCCGCCTACCAGCCGGCCGTGCGGTCCGGTCCGTACGTCTACACGTCCGGCCAGCTGCCGATGCTGGACGGCAAGCTTCCGGTCACCGGAAAGGTCGGCGCCGAGGTCACGGCCGACGAGGCCAAGGAGCTGGCCCGCACCTGCGCGCTGAACGCCCTGGCCGCCGTCAAGTCCGTCGCCGGCGACCTGGACCGCGTGGCGCGGGTCGTCAAGGTCGTCGGCTTCGTCGCGTCCGCGACCGACTTCACCGGCCAGCCCGGCGTGGTCAACGGCGCCAGCGAGCTCCTCGGCGAGGTCCTCGGCGACAAGGGCGTGCACGCCCGCAGCGCGGTCGGCGTGGCGGTCCTCCCGCTGGACGCGCCGGTCGAGGTGGAGATCCAGGTGGAGCTCGTCCAGCCGTAATGGAGCTCGTCCAGCCGTAACGGCGCCGGGTGCGCCGCCGGCCGGGTGCGTTGCCGGACCGGCAACAAACCTCGCCCCTGGCGGTCCGGGCCCCGCAGGATCGGTGCCGGTGCCCCGTACGTCGCGGGAGCCGGCCCCCGGCCGGCCGTCCCGGCCCGCTGCGGGGCCGTACCGACCGTATGGACCGTATGCGCCAGGAGGGCCCGTGCCGCAGCCGCCCAAGACCGACCCGCAGGCCGACCAGCGGGGCGGCCACCGCCCCGGCCGCGGAACCGTCCGCCCATCGGCCGGCCGGCCCGTGCACCGGCTGGTGCCCTCGCCCGCCGGCCGGATCCACCTGGTGGAGCAGGGCAGCGGGCCGCTGGTCCTGCTCGTGCACGGCTTCCCCGAGTCCTGGTACTCCTGGCGCCACCAGCTGCCCGCGCTGGCCGCCGCCGGGTTCCGCGCCGTCGCCGTCGACGTGCGCGGCTACGGGCGCTCCTCGCGGCCCGAGGCCGTCGAGGCGTACCGGATGCTCGACCTGGTGGCCGACAACGTCGCCGTGGTGGAGGCCCTCGGAGAGCGCTCCGCCGTGGTCGTCGGCCACGACTGGGGCGCGAACATCGCCGCCCACTCCGCGCTGCTGCGGCCGGACGTCTTCCGCGCGGTGGGTCTGCTGAGCGTGCCGTACACGCCGCCGGGCGGCCCGAGGCCCAGCGAGGTCTTCGCCGGCATGGGCGACCCCGCCGGGCCGTTCGCCGGGCAGGAGTTCTACGTCTCCTACTTCCAGGAACCCGGCCGCGCCGAAGCGGAGATCGAGCCCGACGTACGCGGCTGGCTCGCCGGCCTCTACGCCGCCCTGTCCGCCGACACCATGCCCGGCCCGGACGCCCCCGACCCGCACTTCGTCGCCCCCGGCGGCAGGATGCGCGACCGGTTCCCGGCCGCCGGGCGGCTGCCCTCCTGGCTGACCGAGGAGGACCTGGACGTCTACGCCGGGGAGTTCGAGCGCACCGGCCTGACCGGTGCCCTCAACCGCTACCGCAACATGGACCGCGACTGGGCCGACCTGGCCGCCCACGCGGGGGCCCCGGTCACCCAGCCGTCCCTGTTCCTCGGCGGCGGCCTGGACGCCTCCACCACCTGGCTGTCCAAGGCCATCGAGGCGTATCCGGTCACCCTGCCCGGCCTGAGCGCCTCCCACGTCCTCGACGGCTGCGGCCACTGGCTCCAGCAGGAGCGCCCCGAGGAGACGAACCGGCTGCTCACCGAGTGGCTGACCGGCCTGCCCGCCTGACGCCCGCCGGGTCCCGGGGGCCACTCGAACATCCGCCCGTCACCGGATAGCCTCCGGCCATGGCGAATGGGCAGGCGAATGGTCAGTGGTACCCACCGGAGTGGCCGGACCGCATCCGCGCGCTGGCGGCCGGCACCCTCACCCCGGTCACCCCGAAACGCGCGGCCACCGTCATGCTCCTCAGGGACACCGGTACCACCGGTTCCGGGCCCGCCGTCCACATGCTGCGCCGCCGCACCTCCATGGCGTTCGCCGGCGGCGCGTACGCCTATCCGGGCGGCGGGGTCGACCCGCGCGACGACGACCGCGCCATCGGCTGGGCGGGCCCCACGCGCGCGTGGTGGGCGCAGCGGCTGGGCGTCGACGAGGCGGGCGCCCAGGCGATCGTCTGCGCGGCCGTACGGGAGACGTACGAGGAGGCCGGCGTCCTGCTCGCCGGGCCGACCGGCGACTCGGTGGTGGGCGACACGACGGGCGCCGACTGGGAGGCCGACCGGGCCGCCCTGGTCGACCGCGAGCTGTCCTTCGCGGAGTTCCTGGACCGCAGGGGCCTCGTCCTGCGCTCCGACCTGCTGGGCGCCTGGGCACGCTGGATCACCCCGGAGTTCGAGTCCCGGCGCTACGACACCTGGTTCTTCGTGGCCGCGCTCCCCGAGGGACAGCGCACCCGCAACGCCTCCACGGAGGCCGACCGCACGGTGTGGATCACTCCGGCGGACGCGACCGCCGGGTACGACAGGGGCGAGCTGCTGATGATGCCGCCCACCGTCGCCACCCTGCGCGGCCTCGCGGGGTGCCGTACGGCGGCCGAGGCGCTGGCGTCGGCCTCCGGCCGCGACATGACGCCCGTGCTGGCCCGTGCCCGGCTCTCCGGCGACGAGGTCGTCCTCTCCTGGCCGGGGCACGACGAGTTCACGAAGCACGTCCCGAGCACGACCGCACACACGAAGGCGACGCCGCCGGCGACGCCTTCGGACCCGACCGGGGGAGCCCCCGCATGACGGACGCAGCAGCACTGCCCGGACAGCCGCGCGGCGGCGTCCTGTCGGGACCGGCCACCGCGCGCGCGGTGAACGTCCTCGCGCCCAACGCCTCGGCGATGACCCTGGACGGCACGAACACCTGGATCCTCGCCGAACCCGACTCCGACCTGGCCGTCGTCGTCGACCCGGGCCCGCTCGACGACACCCACCTGCGGCATGTCGTCGACACGGCCGAGCGGGCCGGCAAGCGGATCGCGCTGACGCTCCTGACGCACGGTCACCCGGACCACGCGGAGGGCGCCGCGCGCTTCGCCGGACTGACGCGCACGAACGTCCGGGCCCTGGACCCGGCGCTGCGGCTGGGCGACGAGGGGCTGGCCGCCGGGGACGTGATCACGGTCGGCGGCCTGGAGCTGAGGGTCGTACCGACCCCGGGGCACACGGCCGACTCGCTGTGCTTCCATCTGCCGGCCGACGGGGCCGTGCTGACGGGCGACACGATCCTGGGCCGCGGTACGACGGTGGTGGCCCATCCCGACGGCCGTCTCGGCGACTACCTGGACTCGCTGCGCAGGCTCAGGTCGCTCACGGCCGACGACGGGGTGCACACGGTGCTTCCGGGGCACGGGCCCGTCCTGGAGGACGCCCAGGGCGTCGTGGAGTACTACCTGGCCCATCGCGCCCACCGCCTCGCCCAGGTCGAGACGGCGGTGGAGGACGGCCACCGCACGCCGGGCGAGGTCGTCGCCCACGTGTACGCGGACGTCGACCGTTCGCTGTGGCCGGCGGCGGAGCTGTCGGTGCGGGCGCAGCTGGAGTACCTGGGCGAGCACGGGATCGTCCGGCTGCCCGAGTAGCGCCCCGGGCCTCGGAGGGGGCCCGCCGGGGCTCAGCGGGAGCGCTTGGCCAGCCGCTCCACGTCCAGCAGGATCACCGCGCGGGCCTCCAGGCGGAGCCAGCCGCGCTGGGCGAAGTCCGCCAGCGCCTTGTTGACCGTCTCGCGGGACGCGCCGACCAGCTGGGCCAGCTCCTCCTGCGTCAGGTCGTGCACCACGTGGATGCCCTCCTCGGACTGCACGCCGAAGCGGCGGGAGAGGTCCAGCAGGGCACGGGCCACGCGGCCGGGAACGTCCGAGAACACCAGGTCGGACATGGCGTCGTTGGTCTTGCGCAGGCGGCGCGCGACGGCCCGCAGCAGCGCGGTGGCCACCTCGGGGCGGACGTTCAGCCAGGGCTGGAGGTCGCCGTGGCCGAGGGCGAGCAGCTTGACCTCGGTCAGCGCGGTGCCGGTCGCCGTGCGCGGGCCCGGGTCGAAGAGCGACAGCTCACCGATCAGCTCGCTGGGGCCGACGACGGCCAGCATGTTCTCGCGCCCGTCGGGGGACGTGCGGTGGAGCTTGACCTTGCCTTCCGTGACCACGTAGAGGCGGTCTCCGGGGTCCCCCTCGTGGAACAGGGTGTCGCCGCGGGCGAGGGTCACCTCACTCATGGAGGCGCGGAGCTCCGCGGATTGCTCGTCGTCGAGCGCCGCGAAGAGCGGGTTGCGCCGCAGAACGTCGTCCACGAGTTCTCTCCTTGTCGACCGGCTCAGAGGATCTTGTTCCCCCGGTGTACCAGGGGTCCGTGGTGCCCATTTTGCCGGACAGTCCAAACAGTGTGATCTGTCACAAGGATGCCGCACCGATGTACCGGGGTACGCGGCAGGGGTCCAATTGGGCGCCGATCTTCGAGGTCCGGGGCGGATGTCGGTGCCGGGCCGTAGGCTGGCCGGGTGTCCAAATCGCCGGTGAGAGCACAGGCCCAGGGGGCTGGGCGGGTGAGCACACGGCGCGATTCCGCTGTGGGCGAACAGGGCCCCGATGGCGGTAGGAAGACGGCGAAAGCGACGAAGAAGGCAGTGCCTGCCAAGAGGGTGACTGCGGAGAAGGGTGCCGTGAAGAAGTCCTCCGCGAGCAAGGAGACCGCCGCGAGCAAGAAGGCGGCCACGGGCAAGACGGCGGCCGCGGGCAAGAAGGCCGCGGCGAAGGAGACCACCGCCGCAGAGAAGAACGGCGGCGAGAAGAACGCCGGCGAGAAGACGTCCGCCAGGAAGGCCGCCGCCAAGAAGGCCGCGCCCGTCAAGCGTCAGGCGCCCGCCAAGAAGCCCGCCGTAGCCCCGAAGAAGGCCGCCGCAGCCGTCAAGGGCGTCGCCCCCGCGAAGACCGTCGCCCCGACGTCGCCGCGCGGCGAGTCCCGCACCGCACTGGTCCGCCGCGCCCGCCGCATCAACCGCGAGCTGGCGGAGGTCTACCCGTACGCCCACCCGGAGCTGGACTTCGAGAACCCGTTCCAGCTGGTCGTGGCCACGGTGCTGTCCGCCCAGACCACCGACCTCAGGGTCAACCAGACGACGCCCGCGCTCTTCGCGAAGTACCCCACCCCCGAGGACCTGGCCGCCGCCGTCCCCGAGGAGGTCGAGGAGATCCTGCGCCCGACCGGCTTCTTCCGGGCCAAGACCAAGTCGGTCATAGGGCTGTCCAAGGCCCTGGCGGAGGACTTCGGCGGCGAGGTCCCCGGACGCCTCGAGGACCTGGTCAAGCTGCCCGGCGTGGGCCGCAAGACCGCCTTCGTGGTGCTCGGCAACGCCTTCGGCCGCCCCGGCATCACCGTGGACACGCACTTCCAGCGCCTGGTGCGCCGCTGGCGGTGGACCGAGGCGACCGACCCGGACAAGATCGAGGCCGCCGTCGGCGCGCTCTTCCCGAAGAGCGACTGGACCGACCTCTCCCACCACGTGATCTGGCACGGCCGCCGCATCTGCCACGCCCGCAAGCCCGCCTGCGGCGTCTGCCCCATCGCCCCGCTGTGCCCGGCGTACGGCGAGGGCGAGACGGACCCGGAGAAGGCGAAGAAGCTGCTCAAGTACGAGAAGGGCGGCTTCCCCGGCCAGCGGCTGAAGCCCCCGCAGGCGTACCTGGACGCGGGCGGGAAGCCGGCGCCGCCGCTGGGGGCGGGGTGACGGAACGATCTCGGGGGCGTCGGGCGTTGGAGTCGGCAGGACGGGGGTGGAGATGACACGGGTGAGTGACACGCACGGCCCCGCGCGGGACCACGCTCGGGGCGCGATGCTCAGCAAGGAGGGGCTGCCCGGCTGGCTGGACCCGGTGGTGCGGGCGGTCGAGACGGTCCGGCCGACCCAGTTGAGCCGCTTCCTGCCGCCTGCGGACGGCGCCGGCCGCCAGTCCGCCGTCCTGATCCTCTTCGGCGACGGCACGCGCGGCGACGGGCAGGGCGCGCCCGGGGCCGGCCGGGGCCCCGAGCTGCTGCTCATGGAGCGGGCGGGCTCCCTGCGCTCGCATCCGGGCCAGCCCGCCTTCCCGGGCGGTGCCCTCGATCCGGAGGACGGTGATCCGCGCGGTGACGGTCCACTGCGGGCCGCCCTGCGCGAGGCCGAGGAGGAGACCGGTCTCGACCCGGCCGGCGTCCAGCTCTTCGGGGTCCTGCCCAAGCTCTACATCCCGGTGAGCGGCTTCGTCGTCACGCCGGTGCTGGCCTGGTGGCGCGAGCCCACCCCGGTCGGTGTCGTCGATCCGGCCGAGACCGCGCGCGTCTTCAAGGTCCCCGTGGCGGATCTCACCGACCCCGCCAACAGGGTGACGACCGTTCACCCCAGCGGTCACCGAGGCCCGGCATTCCTGGTCGAATCGGCGCTCGTGTGGGGCTTCACCGCCGGCATCATCGACCGGCTGCTGCACTTCGCGGGCTGGGAGCGGCCCTGGGACCAGGAGAAGCAGGTCCCGCTGGACTGGCGCGCATGACAGGGTGGCCTGCGTACCGCAGACGACAAGACGAGGCCTGAATCAGTGAACGTGCTGGACATCCTGTTGCTGCTGGCCGCCGTCTGGTTCGCGATCGTCGGTTTCCGCCAGGGCTTCGTCGTCGGCATCCTGTCGGTGATCGGCTTCCTCGGCGGCGGTCTCGTCGCCGTCTACCTGCTGCCGGTGATCTGGGACGCGCTGACGGACGACGCGGAGGTGAGCACCACCGCGGCGGTCGTCGCGGTCGTCGTCGTCATCGTGTGCGCCTCGGTCGGCCAGGCCCTGACGACCCATCTGGGCAACAAGCTGCGCCGCTACATCACGTGGTCTCCGGCCCGCGCCCTGGACGCCACCGGCGGCGCCCTGGTCAACGTCGTCGCCATGCTCCTGGTGGCCTGGCTGCTCGGCTCCGCCCTCGCCCGGACCACGATGCCTACGGTCGGCAAGGAGGTGCGGCAGTCCACGGTGCTGGCGGGCGTGCAGGAAGTGCTGCCGGCGGGCGCCGACAACTGGTTCGACAACTTCACCTCGGTCCTCGACAAGAACGGCTTCCCGCAGGTCTTCAGCCCGTTCTCCAACGAGACGATCCCCGACACGCCGCCGCCCGACCCGGCGCTGGTGAACAGTCCGGTCGCCGTCAAGGCCAAGCGCTCCATCGTCAAGGTCATGGGCACCGCCCCCGACTGCGGCAAGGTCCTGGAAGGCACCGGCTTCGTCTTCGCCGACCGCCGGGTCATGACCAACGCCCATGTCGTGGGCGGCGTCGACGAACCCACGGTGCAGATAGGCGGCGAGGGCCGCAAGTACGACGCGACGGTCGTCCTCTACGACTGGCGGCGCGACATCGCCGTACTGGACGTGCCGGAACTGGACGCGCCCGCACTGCGGTTCACGGACGAGGACGCGGACGCGGAGCGCAACGACGGAGCGATCGTCGCCGGCTTCCCGGAGAACGGGGCGTACGACGTCCGTGCCGCCCGGGTGCGCGGGCGCATCACGGCCAACGGCCCGGACATCTACCACCGCGACACCGTCCGCCGGGACGTCTACTCCCTGTACGCGACCGTCCGTCAGGGCAACTCCGGCGGACCGCTGCTGACGCCACGGGGCGAGGTGTACGGCGTGGTCTTCGCCAAGTCCCTGGACGACCCCGACACCGGCTACGCGCTCACCGCGGACGAGATCCGCGACGACATCAGCGAAGGCCGTACCGCCGCCCAGCAGGTGGACAGCGACAGCTGCGCGCTCTAGCGAAGCGGGCGCGGGTGAAAGGCGTCGGGGCGGCGGCCCGGTGTCTCGGCCTCAGGTCCGTGGATGGCGCAGGCGTACGGAGACCCAGCGGGCCCGGCGGCGCAGGATGCGCGGAATGCCCACCCGTAGGTCCGCACCCGCGAGTTGCGGGGTGCCGCCGCGTCGGTGGGTACTGCTCACGCCGCTCGTGGAGCGGCCGTCGCGTGCTACGTCACTGTAGTCGTGCGTCCAGCCCATACCCGGACGTGTGCCCCCACCCCAAGGTCGATAACCGTTCCCGAGGCCCCCAATTGGCCTATGCGCCGGGCAAGTGGCCGTTCATAGGACGACCATTCCGGTTCGGATACCGGGCGCACCCGTTCGGTGACCGACCGCCGACCGTTCGGTCACCGATCGGGTTCGGGATCCTTCAGCCAGTTGATCAGTTCGGTCGAGAAGGCGACCGGATCCTCTTCGTGCGGGAAGTGTCCGAGCCCGTCGAACAGCCGCCAGCGGTACGGCGCTTCGACATACTGCCCCGACCCGGCGGCGCTCCGCGTCCGCATCACGGGGTCCAGGGAGCCGTGCAGATGCAGGGTCGGCACGCGCACCGGCCGCTTCATGCGCCGGTAGAACTGGATGCCGTCCGGACGGGCCAGGGAGCGCACCAGCCAGCGGTACGGCTCGACCGAGCAGTGCGCCGTGGAGGGGATGCACATGGCACGCCGGTACGCCGCCACCGCCTCGTCGTCGAGGAGCCGCGGCCCGGACCAGTCGTGGAGCAGCCGGCCCACCAGCGCGCCGTCGTCCGCGGTCAGTTGACGCTCCGGCACCCAGGGGCGCTGGAAGCCCCAGATGTAGGAGCCCGCCCGGCTCTGGCGGACGTCCCCGAGCATGGCCGAGCGCCAGCGCCGGGGATGCGGCATGGAGGACACCGCGAGCCGCCGTACGAGCTTGGGCCGCATCGCGGCGGCCGTCCAGGCCAGGTAGCCGCCGAGGTCGTGGCCGACCAGCGCGGCGTCCGGCTCGCCGAGGGAACGGATCACGCCGGTGATGTCGAGGGCGAGTCCCGCCGGGTCGTAGCCGCGCGGGGTGCGGTCGCTGCCGCCGACGCCGCGCAGGTCCATGGCGACCGCGCGGAAACCGGCGTCGGCGAGCGCCACCAGCTGGTGCCGCCAGGTCCACCAGAACTGCGGGAAGCCGTGCAGCAGCAGCACCAGCGGCCCGTCGCCCAGCTCGGCGATGTGGAACCGGGCACCGTTGGCCGCGACGTCCCGGTGGACCACCTCGGGTCCGCCCGGGATGCCGAGCCGGACGACCGACGTGGGGTGCTGCGCCGAGGGGGATTGCCCCAAAGGGGTGGTGGAGCCCGTCATGAGGTCGAGCGTGCCACAGCCTCGATCGCTTCGGGGGACCGGTCCGCGGGCAGTTCCGGACGCGGGTGCGGCTTGGCGTTCTGGAGCACGCCCGCCGACTGCTTCACCGAGGCGGCGACCTTCTGCGGGCCGCGCCCCTTCTTGGCCTTCTTCGCGAAGACGATGCCAATCAGCGCGAGGAGGCCCGCGACCAGCACGTTGGCCGCGAAGGACAGCAGGAAGCAGACCGCGAGGTTCCAGTGGCTCCAGGTCCGGATGCCGTAGGCCAGCGCGAAGCTCAGCATCGGCAGCGAGAACACCAGGAGCAGGCCCGCGGCGGAGAACGCGCCGCCGCTCGTCGCCCCGCGCTTGACGTCCTGCCTCAGCTGGGCCTTCGCCAGTGCGATCTCGTCGTGCACGAGCGCCGACATTTCGGTGGTCGCCGAGGCGAACAGCTGGCCGATGCTGCGTTCGGTGCCGACCGGGCTGCCGTCGGGTGCGCTCATCGCGGTCTCCCTCTTCTGCTGGCTCGTCTGAGTACGGTTCCGTCTTTTGTACCGTCTCGTCAGATCATGCCGGACGGTCGTCCTGATCGCCTGCCCCGCCCGCCACTTCGGCAAGCCGTGCCGACTCCATCTCCTCGGCGATCCGCCGGTGCTCGGCGGCCTTCTTCTCGTGGACGGCAGCCATGCGAAGGTGGTACGCCGGGTCGTCCTCCTCGTAGATGTCCGGCACACCGCTGAGGTCGTCGTCGCGCTCCTCCTCCGCGACCATCCCCCGGTACTTCGCGTTCCGTACCTTCAGCAGCACGGTGGCCAGCGCCGCCGCGATCAGGGAGCCGGTCAGGACGGCGGCCTTGACCTGGTCGGTCAGCAGCCTGTCGCCCTCGAAGGCCAGCTCGTCGATGAGCAGCGAGACGGTGAACCCGATTCCGGCCAGGGTGGCCACCGCGAACACGTCGGCCCACGCGAGGTCGTCGCTGAGCGAGGCCCTGGTGAAGCGCGAGGTCAGCCAGGTGCCGCCGAAGATGCCCAGTGTCTTTCCGACGACGAGCCCGAGCACCACACCGAGGGTCTCCGGCTTGGTGAAGACGTCGGCCAGCGCCCCGCCCGAGACGGCGACCCCCGCGCTGAACAGCGCGAACAGCGGCACGGCCAGGCCCGCCGACAGCGGGCGCACCAGGTGCTCGACCTGCTCGCCGGGAGAGTGCTCCTCGCCCTCGCGCATGTGGCAGCGCAGCATCAGACCCATCGCGACACCGGCGATGGTGGCGTGGATGCCGCTGTTGTACATCAGGCCCCAGACGACCAGGCCGAGCGGGACGTACACGTACCAGCCGCGTACGCCCTTGCGCAGCAGCAGCCAGAACACGACCAGGCCGGCGACCGCGCCGCCCAGCGCGGCGAAGTTCAGAGTGTCGGTGAAGAAGACCGCGATGATCAGGATGGCGAACAGGTCGTCGACGACGGCCAGCGTCAGCAGGAACGCGCGCAGGGCGCTCGGCAGCGACGTGCCGATGACGGCGAGCACGGCGAGCGCGAAGGCGATGTCGGTGGCGGTGGGCACGGCCCAGCCGGACAGCGAGCCGCCGCCGACGACGGCGGTGACGGTGTAGACGACCGCCGGTACGGCCATGCCGCACAGCGCCGCCACGACCGGGAGGGCGGCGGCCTTGGGATCCTTCAGGTCACCGGCGACGAGTTCGCGTTTGAGTTCGATGCCGGCGACGAAGAAGAAGATCGCGAGGAGTCCGTCGGCGGCCCAGTGCGCCACCGACAGGTTCAGACCGAGGGCCTCGGGGCCGAAGTGGAAGTGGCTGACGCTCTCGTAGCTGTCGCGCAGCGCCGGTATGTTCGCCCACACCAGGGCGGCGATCGCGGCGAGGAGCAGCAGGACGCCGCCGACGGTTTCCGTGCGCAGCGCGTCCGCGACGTAGGTGCGCTCCGGGAGGGACAGCCGTCCGAAGGCCTTGCGGGGGGTGCGGGGCGCGGTCACGGGGAGAACCTCCGGTGGGTGGGCAGCACGGAACACGTGCCGACCAGACTTCCCGGCGCACCATGAGGATCTTGATGAGTCTCTTGCTTTCTCCCCAGCTTACCCGGGCCCCGGGTCTCCCACAGGGCGAGGGCACCCGGCACGTGCGCGACGCCGGGTGCCCTCGGTGTCCGTGGCTCAGTCCTCGCTGGGCGCGGCCGGGAGCTTCGACTGGATGAGGTCCATGACCGTGGAGTCCGCCAGCGTCGTGACGTCGCCGACCTGGCGGTTCTCCGCGACGTCGCGGAGCAGGCGCCGCATGATCTTGCCGGATCGGGTCTTCGGCAGCTCCGAGACCGGCAGGATCCGCTTGGGCTTGGCGATCGGGCCCAGGGTGGCGCCGACGTGGTCGCGCAGCTCGGCGACCAGGTCCTCGCTCTCCGTCGTGGTGCCGCGCAGGATCACGAAGGCCACGATGGCCTGCCCGGTCGTCTCGTCCGTCGCGCCGACCACGGCCGCCTCGGCGACCGACGGGTGGGAGACGAGGGCCGACTCGACCTCGGTGGTGGAGATGTTGTGGCCGGAGACGAGCATCACGTCGTCGACGCGGCCGAGCAGCCAGATGTCGCCGTCGTCGTCCTTCTTGGCACCGTCGCCCGCGAAGTACTTGCCCTCGAAGCGCGACCAGTACGTGTCGATGAACCGCTGGTCGTCGCCCCAGATGGTGCGCAGCATCGACGGCCACGGCTCGGTGACGACCAGGTATCCGCCCCCGCCGTTCGGCACCTCGCCCGCCTCGTCGTCGACGACGGTGGCGGAGATGCCGGGCAGCGGGCGCTGGGCGGAGCCCGGCTTGGCCTCGGTGACGCCCGGCAGCGGCGTGATCATCATCGAGCCGGTCTCGGTCTGCCACCAGGTGTCGACGACCGGGGTGGTGTCCGCGCCGATGTTCTTGCGGTACCAGATCCACGCCTCGGGGTTGATCGGCTCGCCGACCGAGCCGAGGACGCGCAGGGAGGACAGGTCGAACTTCGCGGGGATGTCGTCGCCCCACTTCATGAACGTCCGGATCGCGGTGGGCGCCGTGTACAGGATCGTCACGCCGTACTTCTGGACGATCTCCCAGAAGCGGCCCTGGTGCGGGGTGTCCGGGGTGCCCTCGTACATGACCTGCGTCGCGCCGTTGGCGAGCGGGCCGTAGACGATGTACGAGTGCCCGGTGACCCAGCCGACGTCGGCGGTGCACCAGAAGACGTCGGTCTCCGGCTTGAGGTCGAAGACGGCCCAGTGCGTGTACGCCGTCTGCGTGAGGTAGCCGCCGGAGGTGTGCAGGATGCCCTTGGGCTTACCCGTCGTGCCGGACGTGTACAGGATGAACAGCGGGTGCTCGGCGTCGAACGCCTCGGGCGTGTGCTCGGCGGACTGCCGGTCGACGGTCTCGTGCCACCACTTGTCGCGGGAGTCGTCCCAGGCGACCTCCTGGCCGGTGCGGCGGACGACGAGCACGTGCTCGACGATCCCGGCGCGCTCGACGGCCTCGTCGACGGCCGGCTTGAGCGCCGACGGCTTGCCGCGCCGGTACCCGCCGTCGGCGGTGATGACGACGCGGGCGTCGGCGTCCTGGATGCGGGTGGCCAGGGCGTCCGCGGAGAAGCCGCCGAAGACGACCGAGTGCGCGGCGCCGATGCGGGCGCAGGCCAGCATCGCGACCGCCGTCTCGGGGATCATCGGCATGTAGACGGCGACCCGGTCGCCCTTCTGCACGCCCAGCTCCAGCAGGGCGTTGGCGGCCTTGGAGACCTCGTCCTTGAGCTGTGCGTAGGTGATGGCGCGGCCGTCGCCGGACTCGCCCTCGAAGTGGATGGCGACGCGGTCGCCGTTGCCGGCCTCCACGTGCCGGTCCACGCAGTTGTAGGCGACGTTCAGCGTGCCGTCCTTGAACCACTTGGCGAACGGCGGGTTCGACCAGTCGAGCGTCTCGGTCGGTTCCTTCGCCCAGGTCAGCCGGCGGGCCTGCTCGGCCCAGAAGCCGAGCCTGTCAGCCTTGGCCTGTTCGTACGCCTCCGCCGTGACGTTGGCGTTCGCGGCCAGGTCGGCGGGGGGTGCGAACCTGCGTTCTTCCTTGAGCAGGTTGGCCAAGGATTCGTTGCTCACGACATCTCCCTTTCTCAGGGTTGTCCGTTGTGTCCCAGGCCACAGCTCATCAGACCCGGGGGGCCGATGACAAGGGTCGACGGGCAAATGGTTTAGACCTCTTCTGGTCGCCGCCTGCCTGCGGTGTCTCCTTCGTGGCTTCGTGGTCCGTGGTCACCCGTACCCACGGACGCCGACGGCGTGGGGTTCAGCGTGTGTAACGCCGCTCACACCGGTCCGCACCTCGGCTCTCCCGGGACCGACGCCCGGACGGTCAGGCGGTCAGACGGGCAGGTCCGTCTCCAGTACCAGCTCGAACACGCCGCCCTCCGCCTCCTCGGACAGCAGATACGACTGGGCCTCGCCGACGTGGAAGTACATGCCGTGCAGCTCCAGGTCCCCGGCGTCCAGTGCCCGGGCCACCGACTCGTGGGCACGCAGGTGCTCCAGCTGCTGGACCACGTTGGCCAGGCAGAGCCGCTCGGCCGCGTCGGCGGGTGCGCGTCCGGCCAGGCGGGGTCTGGCACGGGGGATTTCGTCCTCGTCATCTTTCGGGGGCACGCGCTCCAGACTCGGCAGTCCATGCCGCAGCCACCGCTGCAGGGGGGTGGGTGCGGACGCGGGCTCGGCGCGGAGCAGCGCCTGCATCGCCCCGCACCCGGAGTGTCCGCAGACCGTGATGGACCGCACCTTCAGCACGTCCACCGCGTACTCGATCGCGGCGGCCACGGAGTCGTCACCGCTCTCCGCGCCGGGCAGGGGCACGAAGTTGCCGACATTGCGCACGACGAAGAGATCGCCGGGGCCACTGGAGGTGATCATCGACGTGACCACCCGGGAGTCGGCGCAGGTGAGGAACAGCTGGGAGGGCTGTTGTCCCTCCCGGGCCAGCCGGGCCAGCTCGCGGCGCATCAGCGGGGCGGTGTTGCGGTGGAACGCACTGATGCCACGGGCGAGTTCGCGTGCGGTCGGTCTCGTGGCCCGGACGGGCCCGCAGAGGGTGCCGGGTGCGCCCGGGGTACCGGCTGCGTCTGGGGGGCCGGATGTGCTCAGGTCGGGGGCCGGTCCGGGGGCCGGTCCGGTTGCCGTGCCGTGGTACCCGTCGGCGGCCGGCTGCGGGGCCGTGCCGGCTGGGGCCGCCACCGGGGGCCGCTCGCACTGGTGGTTGCGCCACGGTGTCCAGGGGCGGCAGCGGCAGCCGTCGACCTCGGCCGGTTCGGAGATGCGGGTGCCGGGCCGGCGGCCGGTGATGTCGACGGCGCCGCCCTGCGCGGTGTGTGTCCTCTGCCAGTCCTGCAGCGTCTCGTACGCCGCGTGGTCCATGAACGACCCGTCCAGCTCCACGACGGCGTCCGCTCCGTGGGGCACCTGGTGCAGGACCCGGCTGAGCCGCGGCACGGCGAGGAACGTCAACTGGCCGCGCACATGTACGTGGTGGACTCCTTCCGCGTCGTCGTGGGTGATCCGGGTGCGGGTGAGGCGGTGCAGGGCGACGCCGACCGCGACGGCGATGCCCAGCGCGACGCCCTCCAGGACGCCGAGGAACACCACACCGCAGGTGGTGACCGCGTAGACCAGCACCTCACGGTGGCGGGTCACCGTGCGAATGTGGTTCAGCGAGACCATCTTGAGGCCGACGGCCATGACCAGGGCGGCGAGCGAGGCGAGCGGGATGAGCTCCAGGGCCGGGACCAGCAGCAGTGCGGCGATCACTACGAGAACGCCGTGCAGCATCGTCGAGTTCCGGCTGACGGCACCCGCCGCCACGTTCGCGGAACTGCGCACGGCGACACCGGCGACGGGCAGCCCGCCCAGCGACCCGGAGACGATGTTGGCGGCACCCTGACCGAGCAGTTCGCGGTCGAGGTCGGAGCGCTTGACGTGGCCGGTCGGAGCGGGCCGGGCGGCGACCAGTCTGTCCACGGCGACCGCGCCGAGCAGGGACTGCACGCTGCACACCAGCGTGGTGGTGAGGACGGCGGCGGCCAGTCCGAGTACCGGACCGTCGGGCAGTGCGGCCAGGGCGTGGCTGCTCCAGGAGGGCAGGTCGACCTTGGGCAGTACGAGCCCGGTGAGGGAGGCGACCGCGGTGGCGCCGGCGACGGCGATCAGGGCGGCGGGCAACTTGCCCAGCAGTGCCCCGGCCCGGCCGGGAATGCGGGGCCAGAGCAGCAGCACGGTGAGGGTCAGCACGCTCACGGCGAGGTCGGCGGGTTGGAGATTCGCCAACTGGGCGGGCAGCGCGACCAGGTTGTCGGGCACGGAACTCTGGGGAGTGCCGCCGAGGACGATGTGCAGCTGGGCGACGGCGATGGTGACACCGATGCCGGCGAGCATGCCGTGCACGATGGCTGGGCTCACGGCGAGCGCCGAGCGTGCCACGCGCAGGCAGCCGAGGCCCAGTTGGACGAGCCCGGCGAGAACGGTGATCGCGCAGGTCGTGCGCCATCCGTAGCGCTGGATGAGGTCGGCGGTGACCACGGTGAGACCTGCCGCGGGGCCGCTGACCTGGAGCGGGCAGCCGCCGATCCGTCCGGCGACGATCCCGCCCACCGCGGCGGCGACCAGGCCGGCCTGAAGAGGCGCGCCGGTGGCGAGGGCAATGCCCAGGGAGAGGGGCAGGGCGATCAGGAAGACCGCGATCGCGGCCGAGACGTCGGCGCCCGCGACGCGGAAGCGCCGGGGGCCGGCGGGCGGCGGACTGTGGGGTGGGTGGACGTGCTTGGTCCGGGCCGAATCGGCGCGGGCGGGGACGCAGGCTGACATGGTCCCGACTCCTGAGGGTCGTTCGATTACAGCGAGTAAATAGAGAGTAATTCAAGGTAAAGAAGCGGCATAGGTTTTTAGCACGAATGGAGTAACGCTCCGCGTATTCGAGTGAATCAGTTATTTCATCGGCTTGTCGTACTAATTCCTTCTCATTTCCGTGTCACCTTGACGGCGCTGACGGCACGGCCCGGCTCAGCACCCGACATCGCCTCGTCGGCGTTGGCCCGAGAGAAGGAAGAAGGTGGGCGGACATGGCCGCCACCCGCAGGATGGCCTCCCACAGGATGGCCGCGCGCGCCGTGGTCGCCGCGGTCTGCGCCGCGTCGCTCGCCGGTTGCGCGATCGACAACGGCAGCGGTTCCGGGGAAGGCACGCAAGGCCCGGAGAAGGAGAAGGGGAAAGCGGCACCGGCGCCGAAGAACGCGGTCCGGCTGATCGGTGACGGTTCCACCGCGTACACCGGGGCGCAGCCGCACCTGCCCCGCCCCGAACGCCTCAAGCCCGGCCAGAAGCCCCCGCAGTTCGTGGTGTTCTCGTGGGACGGCGCGGGTGAGGACAGCCAGAAGTTGTTCTCCCACTTCCGCGAAGTGGCCAAGGAGAACAACGCCAAGATGACGTTCTTCCTGAGCGGCGTGTACATGCTGCCGACCGAGAAACGGGACCTGTACAACCCGCCCCAGCACTCCCCGGGCCGCTCGGACATCGGCTTCAACGACGAGCAGGGCATCACCGACACCGTCAAGCAGCTGCGGCTGGCGTGGCAGGAGGGCAACGAGATCGGCACCCACTTCAACGGGCACTTCTGCGGCGCGGGCGGCGGTGTCGGCGAGTGGTCCGTCGAGGAGTGGAAGGAGGAGATCAGCCAGGCCAAGCAGTTCGTGAAGACCTGGAAGACCAACACCGGCATGAAGAACGCGGCGCCCCTGCCCTTCGACTACGACAAGGAGCTGATCGGCGCCCGCACCCCGTGCCTCGAAGGCCAGAAGAACTTCATGAAGGCCGCGAGCCAGATGGGCTTCCGCTACGACAGCAGCGGGGTGAACAACCAGGTCTGGCCGTCGAAGAAGGAGGGCCTGTGGGACCTGTCGATGCAGCTCGTGCCGTTCCCCGGCCACTCCTACGAGCAGCTCACCATGGACTACAACTACATGGTCAACCAGTCGGGCAGCGCCACCCAGGGCGATCCCGCCAAGCGTGAGCTCTGGGGCGACCAGATGCGTGACAGCCTGCTCAAGGGCTTCGACCGGGCCTACGACGGAAACCGGGCGCCCCTGATCATCGGCAACCACTTCGAGTCCTGGAACGGCGGCACCTACATGCGCGCCGTCGAGGATGTCGTCAAGACGGTGTGCAACAAGGAGGAGGTGCGCTGCGTCTCCTTCCGGCAGCTCGCGGACTGGCTGGACGCCCAGGACCCGAAGGTCCTGAAGAAGCTGGGCACCCTCGGCGTCGGGAAGGCTCCCGAGAAGGGCTGGGCGTCCTTCCTGTCGGCCGCGCCCGCACCGGCGCCGAAGGGCGTGCCCGGGGCGCCGGCCGCCAAGCAGTAGCCCGCCCGCCCTCGAAAGGGGGACGCGGGGACCGGTCACGAGGGGACGGTCCACGCGTGGGACGGTCACGAGGGGCTGGTCACGCGGGGGCGGTGGCCTCCTCGCCGAGCACGAAACGGGGGTCGACCTGCGCCGCCAGGTCGGCCCCGGTGCGCTCGTTGCCCCAGCTGTGGGCGTTCTTCAGGTGGAAGTGGACCATCTGCTGGGTGTAACGCACCCAGTCCCGCCGCTCGTACGTCGCGTCGACTGCCGTGTGCAGCGCGCGCAGTGCCCGGCCGTTGGCCTCCTCCAGGAGCTCGAACCGGGGCGGGCGGCCCTTCTCCATGGCGCGCACCCAGTCCGAGTGCCCGACGGTGACCAGCAGGTCCTGCCCGACCTCGTCGCGCAGGAAGTCGAGGTCGTCCTGGCCCTGCACCTTGTTGCCGACGACCTTCAGGGTGACGCCGAAGTCGCGGGCGTACTCCTTGTACTGGCGGTAGACGGAGACCCCCTTCCGGGTCGGCTCGGCGACGAGGAACGTGATGTCGAAGCGGGTGAACATGCCGGAGGCGAACGAGTCCGAGCCGGCCGTCATGTCCACCACGACGTACTCGTCACGGCCGTCGACCAGGTGGTTCAGACACAGCTCCACCGCGCCCGTCTTGGAGTGGTAGCAGGCCACCCCCAGATCGGCGTCCGTGAAGGGCCCGGTGACCATCAAACGGACGGCCCCGCCGTCGAGTTCCACCGGCCGGGCGCAGGCGTCGTACACCGGGTTGTCCTCGCGCACCCGCAGCAGGCGCGAGCCCTCGCCGGGCGGCGTCGTCTTGATCATCTCTTCGGCGGAGGCGATGCGCGGGTTGCTGCCGCGCAGATGCTCCTTGATCAGTGGAAGGTGCTCCCCGAGGGCGGGCAGCCCGGCCGCCTCCGTG
Source organism: Streptomyces sp. NPDC093065 (assembly GCF_044754585.1). NCBI lineage: Bacteria > Bacillati > Actinomycetota > Actinomycetes > Kitasatosporales > Streptomycetaceae > Streptomyces > Streptomyces sp. NPDC093065. Next base: position 129,024 of record NZ_JBIVPJ010000013.1, read on the forward strand.
TCGTCGAGGCCCAGCGCGGCCCCCAGGTGCTGGTTGATGTCGGCGTCGATCGCGACGACGGGTACGCCGGTGGCGGCGAGATGGCGGATGAACAGGGAGGACAGGGTCGTCTTGCCGCTGCCGCCCTTCCCGACGAAAGCAATTTTCATGTTCACCAAAGGTAGTCGCTTGATAGCTTTACGTGGCACGCGAAGTCGGTGAGGGGTGAAGAAGACCACTCATTCGTGGGGTGCGGCACGGGTTTGCGTAGGGTCTTACCCATGAGTACGACAGGCGCGAACGCCGATCCGCTCGCGGCCCTGGGCGCCCTGCCCGGGGTGGCCGAGTCAGTGGAGTCCGTACGCAAGGCCGTGGACCGGGTCTACGGCCACCGGATCATGCGGCGCCGCAGCAACGAGATCACCTCCGAGGCGGCACTGCGCGGCGTCCGGGGCTCGGCGGCGCTGTCCGGGGCGGACTGGGCCCTGGAGGAGGTGCGCCGGCGAAGCGACTTCAGCGGCGACGACGAGGCGCGCGCGGTGGGTGCCGCGCTCCGGCTCACCGCCGAGGCGGGACAGCTGCTGTCCATCTGGCGCCAGTCGCCGCTGCGGGTGCTGGCCCGGCTGCATCTGGTGGCGGCCGCGACCGACGCCGACGATGTGGGGCGGCCGCGCCGGCAGGGCGAGCCGGTGGACGAACCGCTCGTCGGACTGCCGCTGCCCGACGCCGAGGAGGCGCACGGCCGTCTGGACGGCCTGGCCGAGCTGGTGACGGTCGGCGGTTCCGCGCCGGCCTTGGTGACGGCCGCCGTGGTGCACGGGGAACTTCTGGCGCTGCGCCCGTTCACCTCCCACAACGGACTGGTCGCGCGCGCGGCCGAGCGTATCGTCCTGGTCGGCAGCGGCCTGGATCCCAAGTCGGTCTGCCCGGCCGAGGTCGGTCACGCCGAACTGGGGCGCGCGGCCTACCTGGCGGCCCTCGACGGCTACGTTTCCGGAACGCCGGAAGGCATGGCCGCCTGGATCGACCACTGCGGCAAGGCGGTCGCGCTGGGCGCCCGCGAGTCCACGGCGGTCTGCGAGGCGCTCCAGCGGGGGGCGGCGTAACCGGACGGACGGCACAGAAATGCGGCGGTACGAATGCTCGTACCGCCGCTGGCATGACCACCGGGTTACCAAGCGTCCTCGGTATGTGCCCATCAGGTCGGGAACTTCGCCCGTCACCTGGTGCGGCTGGCCCGTAATCGACGGGTCGACGTCGCGTGGGTGCCCGGTGTCCATGCTCGGTCCGTGGGGCCTGATGCGTGTTTGAGGTGATCCTTTCGGATGTCCTTGGTCTCGCGGGCCGTTGAATCCTTTGTACTCCTGGGCCCGAGCAAGCGGAAGGGCTCACCGCACTTCTTTACTTTTGCGCTCATACACGGGTGAAAGGGCGATGAGCAGGTCGGACCGGGCAGCCGCCCGGTCCGGTCAGGCCGCTCGGGCCGCCGTGGACCGGCGCCGGCTCGCGTACCAGACGAGGCCCGCGGTGGCCGCCGCGGCGCCTATCGCGGCGGCGGCGACGAGCGCGGGACGGGGTGGCACGGACAGCCCCCCGAGTCGCTGCTTGAGCCGCACCGGACGATGGAAATCGAGAATCGGCCACTCACGCGCCACAGCCTCCCGGCGCAGTGCCCGGTCCGGATTGACCGCGTGCGGATGGCCGACCGTCTCCAGCATCGGCAGGTCCGTCGCCGAGTCGCTGTAGGCGTAGCAGCGGGACAGGTCGTACCCCTCGGACGCGGCCAGCTCCCGGATCGCCTCCGCCTTGGTCGGGCCGTACGCGTAGTACTCCACCTCTCCGGTGAAGCACCCGTCGTCACCCACGATCATGCGGGTCGCCACCACCCGGTCCGCGCCGAGCAGCTCACCGATCGGCTCGACGACCTCGGCGCCCGACGTGGACACGATCACGACGTCACGGCCGGCGGTGTGGTGCTCCTCGATCAGGGAGGCCGCCTCGTCGTAGATGATCGGGTCGATCAGGTCGTGCAGGGTCTCGGCGACCAGCTCCTTGACCAACTGGACGTTCCACCCGCGGCACAGCGCGGAGAGGTACTCGCGCATCCGCTCCATCTGGTCGTGGTCGGCTCCGCCGGCGAGGAAGACGAACTGGGCGTATGCGGTACGCAACACGGCCCTGCGGTTGATCAGCCCGCCTTGGTAGAACGACTTGCTGAACGTGAGCGTGCTCGACTTCGCAATGACCGTCTTGTCCAGGTCGAAGAAGGCCGCTGTGCGGGGCATGGAGTGGGCCGCGGAGTGGGCCGAGGAGTGGTTTTCCACAAGCCTGAGCATAGGCGCAGCCCATTCGGCGTAAGGTGGGGCGCGTGGGTTTGCCTGAGAAGGCTCTCGGGTACACCATGGAAGTCACGGATCGTTCGCGACCGTGCTAACCCGGTCCGACTCCTCCCCCCCCGAGTCGGCCGTGGAGACGACCCCCGCTCTCCCCCCCGGCGGGGGTCGTCGCATGTCCGGGTGGGTTTCTTCGTTCTTCTCATGATTCAGGCCCCGTGCCGTGGCGGCACGGGGCCTGCGCCTTGTCCTGGACGCATTCGACTACACAGCGTAGTTGCCGGACTGCTCTGCGGGAGTCGTACGCGGGATGGAGCGGGGTCGGACGGGGCTCACCGGTTCGAGTGAGTCGATATTCACAACCATCGAGTTGTCCACAGTTTTTGACCAAGATCCACACGATTTCCCGGATCGCTGCACCGTGATTCCCACGCGTTCGGGCCGCGCCGAGTTCTTGGGCCGGATCTGTTTGCCGGACATGTGATGTCAGCCGCTCGTGCGGGACCGGATTCCGCTTCGTCACACGGCCGTGAATCGCGGCCCCCGGGGCCGCGCGACCGGCGACGAGACACGACGAGACACGACGAGACACGACGAGACACCACGCGAGACACGACCAGCCATCACGACCACCGGTGCGACCGCGGGGACCGCGCCGAAGGGGGAATCGACCATGACCGGAACCATCACGCACGACCCGCCGCCCGCCGCCGGAGGGCGGCAGAGCGGACCCTTGATCGTCACCGAGGACCCGGACCTCCTCGACGACCTGCTGCGCCTGTGCGCCGCCGCAGGTGCGACACCGGAGGTGCACCACTCGGTACCGGTGACGCCGCCTTCACCCTCGCCGCCACCTTGGACGCCTCCGGCGCTCACCGGGGCGCCGGCTTCCTCGACGTCCTCGGCGGCCCCGGCCTCCTCGGCGTCCGCGTGGCCGACCGGCTGGGAGGCCGCGCCACTGGTCCTCGTCGGGGACGACGCGGCGCGGCGTGTCCGCGGAGCCGTGCGGAGACGCGGAGTGGTCCTCGTGGGCCGCGACCAGGACGACTCGGGGGTCTGGCAGCGTGCGGTCGAGATCGGCGCCGACCACGTCCTGATGCTGCCCGACGGTGAGCAGTGGCTGGTCGACCGCATCGCCGACGTCGCCGAGGGCGCCGGCCGTCCGGCCCTCACCGTCGGCGTCATCGGTGGCCGGGGCGGCGCCGGAGCGTCCACGCTGGCCTGCGCGCTCGCCGTCACGGCCGCGCGGGAGGGCCTGCGCAGTCTGCTGGTGGACGCCGATCCGATGGGCGGCGGCCTCGACGTCCTCCTCGGCGGCGAGACGGCCGACGGGCTGAGATGGCCGGCGTTCGCTGCCTCCCGCGGGCGGGTCGGCGGCGGCGCCCTGGAGGAGTCGCTGCCCGAGCTGCACTCGCTGCGGGTGCTCAGCTGGGACCGGGGAGACTGCGTCGCGGTACCGCCGCAGGCCGTACGCGCGGTGCTGGCGGCGGCCCGGCGAAGGGGCGGCACGGTGGTCGTGGACCTGCCACGCCGGATCGACGATGGCGTCGCCGAGGTCCTCGCACAGCTCGACGTCGGGATCCTCGTCGTCCCCGCCGAACTGCGGGCCGTCGCGGCGGCGGGCCGGGTGGCGGCAGCCGTCGGCATGGTCCTTCGTGACCTCCGGGTGGCGGTACGCGGGCCGTACGCCTCCGGACTCGACGACCGTGAGGTGGCCCGGCTGCTCGGCCTGCCCCTGGCCGGTGAAGTGCCGGTCGAGTCCGGACTGCTGCGCGCCACGGAGAGCAGACGGCCCCCGGGTACGCCTTCCCGCGGCCCGCTGGCGCGCTTCTGCCGGGAGTTCTGGGAACGGGCGCTGGCGGAGTCGCAGGGGCGAGGCGGGGGCGCCCCATGAGGGACATGACTGAAGCGGTCACGGGTGGAGGAAGGCGGGTCGAGGTGGACATGGTGGTGGCGGGGGAACCGGGCGGGACGCCGGGGACCGCGGGGCGGGCTGTGGGGAAGGAAACGGGCGGCAGCGCTCCCGAGACGCCCGAGGGGCTGACTGCTCGGGTGGGGCCCGAGACCCAGCCCGCTCGGGTGGCGCCAGAGGGGCCGACCGTTCGGGTTACGCCGGGGTGGGCCATCCGGCCGTCCGGGGGATCACCCGCGGGAGGAGCCGCGCGCCGCGTACCCGGCCCATGGGCGGGGTCGGCATCTGCTGCGTCTCCGGCCACGGCTTCCGGACGGACGCAGGGTCAGGGGCGGGGCAGAGGTTCCGTGCGGGCCCCCGCGTCGGCTTCGCAGAGAGGTCCGGGCGCCGCGCCAGGGATGCACGCCGCGCCCGGGATGCTCGACGGTGTGCGGCGGCGGCTCGCCGAGAGCGGAGCGGAGCCGACGCCCGCGCGCGTGGCGCAGGCCCTGCGGGAGCAGGGGCGGGTGCTCGGGGACGCCGAGATCCTCGGTGCCGCACAACAGCTCCGGTCGGAACTCGTCGGCAGCGGCCTCCTGGAGCCGCTGCTCGCCGACCCGTCGGTGACGGACGTACTGGTGTCCGCCCCGGACCGGGTGTGGGTGGACCGGGGAGGTGGCCTGGAGCTGGCGCCGGTCGCCTTCCCGGACGCCGGGGCGGTACGACGGCTCGCGCAGCGTCTCGCCGCCGTCGCCGGGCGCCGGCTCGACGACGCCCGGCCCTGGGTGGACGCCAGGCTGCCCGACGGCACCCGGCTGCACGCGGTGCTGCCACCGGTCGCCGTCGACTGCACCTGCCTGTCGCTGCGGGTGGTGAGGCCGCGCGCGTTCACGCTCGACGAGCTGACGGCGGCGGGCACCGTGCCGCCCGGCGGCGACCGCGTGCTGCGCGCTCTGGTACGGGCCAGACTGTCATTCCTCGTCAGCGGCGGCACGGGCAGTGGCAAGACGACGCTGCTCAGTGCCCTGCTCGGGCTCGTCGGACCGGACGAGCGCATCGTGCTGGCCGAGGACTCGGCGGAACTGCGCCCAGACCATCCGCACGTCGTCCGTCTGGAGACCAGACCGGCGAACCAGGAGGGCGCGGGCCTGGTCACCCTTGAGGACCTGGTCCGGCAGGCGCTGCGCATGCGCCCGGACCGGCTGGTCGTGGGCGAGGTGCGCGGCCCCGAGGTGACCCAGCTATACCCCAGCTAAGTACCAACACTTTCAGGCAGTGCTGTGCCCCCGTTTCGCGCTGCGGAGGATCTCGATGATGTCGCGCCGGTAGGTCTCGGGGATGTCCATGTCCCAGACGGTCTGCTCGTCCGGGTCGGCCGGACGGACGGGGGGCTCGGCGGGTGGGGGCGCGGCCTGCACGGGGGTGCCGGCTTCGTAGGCGCGGGTGATGGTGCCGGAGGCGAGGTCGAGGCCGCGTTCCCAGTCCGCGCGCTTCGAGCGCTGGATCTCGTTGATGCCGCGCTCGACTGCGCTGACGGTGGTCGATGTGATGCCGATGCGTTCGGCGGCCATCTGCTGGGTGAGGTCCAGCTGCTTTCGACGTGCGGCGAGCTGCTGGCCGACCGCGCGCATGGTTGTGGGCTCCATGTCGGACCATGGTGCCGGTTCTCTGTGTAGAAAGTCTACAAGTCCCCTACTGATGTCTGGAAGACGACGGGCGCATGCCGGGGCGCACGCAAGGCGCACAGCAGAAGTACTTGCGAATCTCTAGAGATTCTGTAAGGCTTCACGCATGCCACTTCGAACCGACGGGCCGGAGATCCGACGCCGCCGCGAACTCACCGGGATGACCCAGACCGAGTTCGCCAACGCCACCGGATACGCCCCGGCCTACGTCTCCCAGATCGAGAACGGCCACGTCAACGCAGGCCCCCGCTTCCAGCGCAAGGCCGCAGCGGCTCTGGACTGCGACGTCGCCGACATCACGGCCGGCGTCCTGCCGTGGGGCACCGTCGGCCGGACGTACGCGAAGGCCCCTGCGGCATGAGCCGGCGGGTCTGCCGGACGCCTGAGGAGATCCTTGCCGCCGGCATGCACGCGGCGTGTGAGCACGAGATCAGCCCGATGCGGGACTGCCCGGAGTGCCGGCTGTCCGCGTCGGAGATCGGTCGTCTCGCGGTGCTGCATCGGCCGTACGTAGTTGCTGCGGCGGAGGCCGCGGTCGACGCCGCCTGACCCCATCAACGCCGAAGGCCCGCCCGACTTGCCCGGCCTGGCGGACCTACGACTCGGCGACCAACCAAGCAAGGAAGAGGTCACCTTGAAGACCAACCCTATCTCTCAGCACGGCGCGGCTGTCGCGCTGGTGCAGCTCCTGGAGGAGCACCCCGAGCTCTCCGAGTCCGTCTCGTGGAGCATCTCCCGGACCACCCCGAGCCTGTACGGGTTCGCCCACGACGGCGGGCTGGAGCTGCTGAACGCGGTGGCCGCGATCGTCGGCGGCAGCGTTGTGGCCGACGGCCCGTACGAGCGGACCGGGCAGTCGGTCTGCGGCTACTCGGTGTCCTCGGTGTGGCGCGACGTGCGGGTCGAGGTCGCGACGGCGCTGCCGGTGGCGGAGAGCGCGCAGGTGGCGGCATGAAGAAGACGACCCGTGACGAGTGGCGCGTGATGGTCACCGTCAAGCTGCGCCGCCCCGCCGACCTCGGACTGACCGGGCTCGACGAGATCGCCGAGTTCATCGCCCCGCCGACGCCGACCATCACGGTCGCGGTCCTGCCGCGCCGTCTGGGCAGCCTCGGCTTCAGCGCCCTGTCCATGAGCGACAGCCTGATCAGCCGCGACATCGAGGGCGACTACCGGCGCCGCTGCGAGGAGATCGCCGCCGAGCTGCGGCACCGCCCGCAGGTCGAGGACGTGACGGTCACGTGCACGGAGACGCACACGTGCTCGCACTGCGGCTACGGCTGGGAGGTGCTGACCGCCGAGGAGGCGGCCGACGCGTCGACCAACGTCGACGAGCACTCGGTGGAGGGCGAGCCGGTGTGCTGCGACAAGGCCATCGCCGAGTTCCGTGCCGAGCGTGGGATCCCGGCGCTGGCCGAGACGGGCGGTGCGGCGTGAGTGCCCCGCTGGTGATCAACACGAAGGACGGCGCGTGCTGGACGCGGCGCACGGTGACGTCGGGCGGGATCGCCCTGTACGCGCTGGCTGACGTCTGCCAGTGCCCGGAGTTCGTGATGGCGACGCTGGACGAGTTGGCGGCGCGTGGGATCGCGGGGTCGGCGGATGTGCTGCCGATGCCGGCGGGCCCGGCCGCGAAGACCGGCCCCCGCAGCTTCGCCCTCGCGGGTGAGGTGGTGGCCGAGGACTACGACGATGCCGTGTACGCGGCGGAGCAGGCGTACTCCGGTATGCGGGGCCAGGGCTACAAGGGCAGCATCTCGGTCGACACCGGTGTCGGTGAGGTCGGGGAGCTGCGCGCGAAGTTCGAGGCGCAGCTGGCCCGCGCGAACACGCTGGACCGGCTGCTGCGTACCGCGCAGGACCGCGTCGCTGAGCTGGAGGCCGCGCAGCAGCCCGCCGCGGGCTCCTCGTACCCGCCCGCGCTGCCGTGGGCCCGGCTCATGGACCACGAGGACCTGACGGACTTCCTCGACGAGCTGGCCGCGTCCGCCATCACCCACGCCACCGCCGAGACGGCGCTGGCCGAGGTCGAGAAAACGTGCGGCACGTGGCGGCTGATCGCCGAGGCGCAGCACGCGCACAACACCGCGCCCGGCCCCGACGCCGAGGCGGGTGAGTCGTCGTGACCTGGCTCCTGTGGGGCTCCTCGATCTGGGCCGTGTTCCTGGCCTTCATCTTCGTGGACGCGCCGACTCTCCTCGCCAACCTCGCCGACCGCTACCGCCACGGAGGGCAGTCGTGAACCGCATCCGCCTGTACCTGCACCGCCTGTTCCGCAAGCCGGCCGTTACCGGCCCCACCCGGATCCACGTCCGCCGTATCCCGACCGGCGTGATGCTCGACGTGGAGTCCTACCTGGTCGAGGTCATCCAGACCCTGGCCGACAACCCGGACCTGATGGACCTCCTGGCGGACATCGAGGAGGACCGGGAGTCCGCCCGCCAGCACCGGCACGACGGGTGGCGGCCGGAGCAGCTGCTCGTGGAGCGGCTGACGTCGCTGCTGGGCTACGAGATCCCGGTGTACGGGGACGCGGTGGCCGCGCTGGCGGATCGTCTGCGGGCGGCGGCTCCGGCTGCTCCGGTCGCGTCGATCCCGGCGCAGCGCGAGGGCGGTGCCGCCGCATGAGCCTCGCGACCATCACCGCCGCCGCCCTGCCCCCGCAGGCATACGCCCACAGCACCGACCACGACGTTCAGTTGACGGCCAACCCTGCCAACTGGCGTGCCATCCGCAACATCGGGCGCGGCTGGGTCAAGCCGTTCGGCGGTGGCCTGTGGACGTCGCCGGTCCTCGGCACCCGCGCCGACGGGACACCCACGGACAGCGCTTGGCTGGAGTGGCGTCGGACCAACCTCGAAGCAGACACCAGTGAGGCGCTGCTCACCGAGGTCTGGCCGGTCGGCAGCGCTCGGCTGCTGCTGATCGACGATCAGGCGCATTTGGCCGCGATCGTCGACGCCTACCCGGCCGATGACGGGAGCCGTTACCCGGACTGGGAGGCGTTGGCCACCGACGGCTGGGACGGCGTCTACCTGACCGACCGAGGGCAGTGGGCGACGCGCCTGCCTCGGTCGGGCCCGGACTTGTACGGCTGGGACCTGGAGTCGTGCCTGTGGCTGCGGCCGTCGTACGTGGTGGGCCGGACGGTCTGTTCCTCGGCGCGCAGTGAGGCAGGTGCCGCATGAGGCCCGCCGACCGGACCGAGTACATCGTGCAGTGCCTCCGCGAGGCCGGATCCATGTACGAGGACGGCGCCCGAGCGTTCCTCGCTGAGCACGACGCTCGCTGCCGGGCCGAGGCGCTCACCGCCCTGGCAGAGAAGCTGGACGGCCGCCTGAAGCTGACCGCGCACAAGACGGTCAGCAAGGACGCCATCCGCCGGTTCCTCGAACTGGAGGCGTCCGCCGCCCGCGCGGCCATCAACACCGAGACCGCCCCGGCCGCCCCGGCACCGGACCCCGAGGTTGCTGCCGACACCACACGCCGCGCACAGCTGCTGTACGCCATGGCCGCCCAGGGCGGCCACTGGAAGTCCGGCACGGTCGTCCGCTGGTACAAGGCCAACGGCTATCAGGGCCTCGGTATCCCCGCCGCCCGCCGCGACCTCGCCACCCTCCGCGACCGCGGCCACATCCACCAGCACGACAACGCGGGCTGCCGGTTTTTCACCACCAGCCTGACCACCACCGGAGAGGACGTGCGCCCGTGAGCGCCGAAATCGTCAAGCACCAGACCGCCCCGTCGGCGTCCCTGCCCGAGAAGATGCAGTACGCCAAGGCCCTCGCCGAATCCGGCATGCTGCCCGGCCAGTACCGCAAGCAGCCCGCCAACCTCCTCTACGCCCTGGAGTACGCCGAGTCCCTCGGCCTCCACCCCATGGCCGCCATCACCGGCATCCACGTCATCGAGGGCAAGCCCTCCGCCTCCTCCGCGCTCATCTCCGCACTCGTCCGGCGCGCCGGCCACAAGCTCCGGGTTCGCGGCAACGACCAGGAGGCCGTGGCTCAGATCGTCCGCGCCGACGACCCGGACTTCACGTTCGAGGTGCGGTGGACGATGGCCCGCGCCGAGCAGGCCGGCCTCGCCCGCAAGCAGGTGTGGCGGAACTACCCGGCCGCGATGCTCAAGGCCCGTGCGATCACTGAGGTGGCCCGCGACGCCTGCGAGGAGGCTCTGTCGGGGATGCACTACACCCCGGAGGAGCTGGGGGCGAACGTCGACGCTGAGGGCGTGCCGGTCGAGGCAGAGGTGCAGCAGTTGCGCCGCGTCCAGCCGGGCGAGGGCGACCCGTGGGCGGCGCCCGCCCCGCAGCCGAAGGGGACGCTGGTCGTCGACCCGGAGTGCATCGTCACACACCCGGAAGGCCAGGCCATCGTCGACGCTGCCGCGCAGGCCACGCATCGTGGCGACGTGAAGCAGCGGTGGGCCGATGCGAAGAACGCGGACCTGCTCCACGCAGTCATCAAGGCCCCGGACAGCAGCGAGTGGGAGATGGTCCGGGACTACCTGACCCGTCTCGGCAAGGCGCTCCCCGCACAGACTGCGGCTGCTCCCGCCGACGACGCGCCCGACGGCGTGGTGGACGCGGAGGTCGTCGAGACGCCCGCCGCCGACCCGGTGACCGACGCGCAGGCCGCCGAGGCCGAGCTGCGCGCCGCCGCCGCCAAGGTCGGACTGGCCGAGCTGGACGCCGAGTTCGAGCGCTCCTACGGCCTGCCCATCAGCGAGGCCGGGGTGAAGGACCTGCGGGCCATGACCGCGATCCTCACCGGCACCGCCGCCTGACCCATCCATCAGCACGGGGCCGCCCTGCCCGTCGACAGCAGGCAGGCCGGCCCCGCTCAGCAAGGAGACCACATGTCCCTCAAGGACGCAGCGGCCCGCGAGGCCTACTTGAAGACCCTCCTCGACGTCGTCAACGACGCCTACAAGGCCGCCCGCTCGGAGACGCAGCAGCTCCTCGACACCGCGGCCGAGGAGACCGGCGCCCGGCAGGTCGCCGCGAGCCTGCCCGACGGCGGCGACATCGCCACCGTCAGTCTGTCCGCTGGTGAGGCCGCCGCGAAGGTCATCGACGACGAGGCGTTCACCGCCTGGGTCGTCGCGAACTACGGCACGGAGGTGGAGCGCCGGTTCGTCACCGAGGTGCGGGGCGCGTTCCGGGAGAAGGTTCTCGGTGCGCTGACGGCGGCTGGCGGGCTGGAGTGGGCGGACCCGGAGTCGGGTGTGATCCACGAGGTGCCGGGGGTGGCGATCGCTCCGGCGCGGGCGCGAACGCACAGCCTGCGGTTCAAGAAGGACGGTCGGGAGCAGGTCATGCAGGCCTGGCGCGAGGGCCGCCTCGCGGGCGTGGCGCTTCCGGAGCTGACCGCGGGCGGTGCCGAATGAGCACCGAGATCGCACGCATCGAGCTGTCGGCTGGCGCCATCGACACCGTCATGGTCGACGGGGAGCCGCACGTCGTCTTCCGCCCGGCCGTCGAAGCGATCGGGCTCGACTACTCCACCCAGCTCCGGAAGATCCGCGAGCGGTCGTGGGCCAACCGTAGGGATATCCCCACAGTTGCCGATGACGGCAAGACGCGGCAGATGGCCGCGGTCGACGTCCGCACCTTCCTGATGTGGCTCGCCACCGTCAACGAGAACAAGGTCGCCGAGTCCGCGCGGCCGACGCTGATCGCCTACCAGCGGGAGACCACGGCGGCCGTCGAGGCGTACTGGACGCGGGGCGGTGCGGTGAACCCGGCTGCCACCCGGGAGCAGGTCGCCGATCTCCGCGAGCGTCTCGACGGTGTGGAGCGGGCCCGGCTCGCGCAGGAGCGGCTGTCCGCCATGGGCGTCGCGAAGCAGTTCGGCCTCGTCAACGACTCCTACGTCCAGGCGATGGCGCGCACCGAGCTGGCGCGGATGAACGGCGAGGAGCCGGACATCGACCCGGCGGACATCACGATCACCGCTGACGAGTTCCTCGGCGAGCGCGGCGTCACCGGCGCTCAGCTGCGGTCGGCGCGGGTGAAGCTGGGCCAGACCGTGGCGACGCTGTACCGGGCGCGGTACGGGAAGCCACCACAGAAGGTGAAGCGGCCCATCAACGGCGTGCACCGGGATGTGGCCGTGTACACGCACCGGGACCTCGACCTGTTCGAGACGGCGTGGGCTGAGCTGGGCCGGCACTACGACGTGCAGACCGCGATCGGTGGTGCGGCATGAGGTGGCCGTTCGTGTCCCGTCGTCGTGTCGAGGCCGAGCTGATCGCAGTGAAGGCCGACCGCGAGCGCCTGCGCGGCGAGCGCGACCAGTTCCTCGAGGACCGGAACGTCGCGAAGGCCGCCGCGCGTACGGCCGCCGAGAAGTTCGTCGAGGCCGACGCCACCAACCGGCGCCTCGCCGGACGGAACTCCGAGCTGACCCGCCGCCTGGAAGACAGCGCCGAGGGCGCCTACGTCACCCAGCTGGAGACACGGCTCCAAGCCCTCGCGAAGGGCGCCGCCCGCTGGATGCTCGCCGTCTGGTCCCGCGACCGCCGCATCAGCATCCTCCAGCAGCAGCTCGACGCCACCCGCACCAACCTCGTCGCCTCCCAGGCCCGCGTCGCCGAGCTGCACGAGGAGCTGCGGAAGGCGGAGGCCGCCGCGGACCCGCGCCCGCCGGAGGGCGGCGCCCGCCACCCTCGGCCGTCGAGCGAGCTGCGTGCGGCCCGGGACCACGCGAAGGCCCTGGACCGGCGCCTCTCGGAGGTCACCGCGGCCAACGCGAACTGCAAGTGCGGGGGTGCGGCGTGAGCGACTTCGTCACCGCCATGACCGGCGCCGGGCTCACCGTCGCCGTCGGCCTCACCGCGATCGCCCGCTCCGTCCGCCCGACCGGCCGGCACCGCGCGCCGCGCACGCCCGCCGACACCGGACTGCTCCGCCCTGTCGAGGCCCTCGACCAGTTCGAGGCGTACTGCCCGGCCGAAGACCGGCCCACCCTCCAGCTCCGCCTCCGCCTCGGCGGGATCCGCTGCACCGAATGCCACAACGACCCCGTGGAGGCTGCCCAGTGACCGCCTTGTTCGACGTCGAGGCCCCGACCACCAGCACGGTGGTCGGGCCCCGGCCCGCCCTGGTCATCGGCGGCGATCTGTCCCTCCGCTGCACCGGGATCGGGTCCGCCGAGTGGACCGACTACATCAAGCCCAAGACCGCCCTGCGCGGCCACCCCCGCCTCGCCTTCCTCATGCAGGAGATCGGGTCCTTCCTGAAGGCCGCAGACCTCGTCGTCCTCGAAGGCGCCTCATTCGGACACGGCGGCCAGGGCGGGCACGAGGAACTGGCCGGGCTGCGGATCATGGTGCAGCACTGGCTGTGGCGCCGCGAGATCCCGTACGCGGTCGTCCCGCCGTCCACGCTGAAGCTGTACTTCGCTGGCCACGGTGCCGCGTCGAAGGCCACGATGCGGGCCGCCGCCGAGCAGACCTTCGGCCGGACCTTCGAAGGGCCGGGCGCCGCGGACGAGTGCGACGCGTTCGCTCTCGCCGCGATCGGCTACGAGTGGCTGGGCCGCCCGCTGGCTTCGGTGCCGGACCGGCAGCGTGCGGCGCTGGCCGGCTGCCAGTGGCCCGACCGCGAGGCGGTGCAGGCCCGATGACCTACCACCACGACGACGAGCTCACGGTCATGGACTGGTTCTGCGGCGCCGGCGGCTCCTCCCAGGGCGTCCACGCCATCCCCGGTGTACGAGTCGAGCGAGCCGCGAACCACTGGCGCCTCGCGATCGAGTCGCACGCCGCGAACTTCCCGACGACCAGCCACTACCAAGGCGACATCCGCAAGGCCCCCGTCTGGGACTGGCCCGTGTGCGACCTGTTCTGGGCCAGTCCCGAGTGCACCAACTGGTCTGTCGCGAAGGGCAGGAAGCGGGACTTCGCCGGGGCCATGCAGGGCAGCCTTCTCGACCTGCTCGCCGCAGTCGACGAGGACGACGAGCCATCCGCCGAGGAAGAGTCCCGCGCGCTGATGGAGGAAGTCCCGCTGTACCTGCGAGGCGTCCAGGAGCGCGGCGGGCTGGTGAAGGCCGGCATCGTCGAGAACGTCACCGACGTCCGGGCCTGGGACCAGTGGGACCGGTGGATCGGCGAGATCCACAAGCTCGGCTACCGCACCCGGATCATCGCGCTCAACAGCATGCACGCGAACCCGCGGTCGGTGCACGCTGCGCCGCAGTCCCGCGACCGTCTGTACGTCGGCTACTGGCACGAGTCGCTGGGCCGTACCCCGGACTGGGACAAGTGGCTGCGCCCCCGCGCCTGGTGCTCCGGCTGCAACACCTACGTCCAGGCGATGCAGGTGTTCAAGGACCCGAAGCGAGACATGGGCCGCTACCGGCAGCAGTACGTCTACCGCTGCCCGAACACCTCCTGCCGGAACCAGGTCGTCGAACCGGAGGCCCTGCCTGCCGCCGCCGCGATCGACTGGTCCATCCCCGGGCAGCGGATTGGCGACCGGGCCAAGCCGCTCGCCGACAAGACGCTGAAGCGGATCGAGGCCGGGCTGAAGAAGTTCGCCCGCCCCGTGCCGATGATGGTCCCGGCCGGCGGTACCTGGCGGGACGCGGCCGTCTCTGTCGGGGAGCCGATGGCCGCGCGGACCACCCGTGAGAACGACGCGCTGATGGTGCCGCCGCTGATGGTCCCCGTCGAGGGCCGGGACGGGAAGAGCGCCGCGTCGGCGCACGGCCCGCTGCGCGCGATGACGACGCGGAACGAGACCGGCCTGGCATGGCTGCCCGGCGGGTTCGACCCGTTCATCATCCCGCTGCGTGGCGGTGGCGACTCGGAGCGGGCCCGCTCGATCGACGTGCCGCTGCACTCGGTCACGGCGGGCGGGAATCATCACGGCTTCATCGCCCCGCCGCTGCCCGCCATGGTGATGCGGAACAACGGCAGCAAGGCCGACGGCGGCGAGCACTGCACCACGCCGGCCGAACCGTTCCGGACGATGACGACGGCCGGGCACCAGTCGCTCCTCACGTGGGAGCACATGCTCGTCCCGTACTACGGCAACGGCGCCCCGCGGTCCGTGAACGAGCCGATCGGCGCGCTGACGACCCGCGACCGGTACGCCCTCGTCCGGGGCGAGGTCGACATCGACGACGTGCTGTTCCGCATGTTGGAGCCCCACGAGATCGGCCGCGCGATGAGCTTCGCGGACAGCTACGTGGTGCTCGGCAACAAGCGGGAGAAGGTCCGCCAGTACGGCAACGCCGTCACCCCGAACGCCGCCGAAGTCCTCGTCTGCGCCCTCGTTGAAGCGATCACTGGCGAGGACATCGACCGGCACACGGCGCCCGCGCTGGAGGTGGCGGCCTGATGCCCGGACCGCACGGCGTGCCCCGCGCCGACATCATCCCCCTCCTCCGCGAAGGCCTCTCCGACCGCGCCATCGGCCGCACCCTCCACACCAACCCCAAGCGCGTCGGCCGCATCCGCCGCGAACTCGGCCTCCCCGAAGCCGCCCGCGGCACCACCCTCACCCGCGAACAGGCCTGGGCCACCCACACCCGGCCCGCGGGACCGGACGGGGAGCACCTCGTGTGGACCGGCTACCACCGCGCCGGGACCTTCCCCGTCCTCAAGTACCGCAGTATCGACTGGTCCGCCCGCCGCATCGCCTTCGAGATCGAGCACGGGCGCCCGCCGGTCGGCCGGGTCCTGCCCAGCTGCGACGTCCCCCGCTGCATCCGCCCGGCCTGCACGACGGACGAGCCGATGCGGCAGTCCGACGCCCTGTACGAGCAGATCTTCGGGGCTGCGGCGTGAGCGGCGGCCGGCGCCGACGCGCCCCACCGCCCGAACCGGAGTACCAGCCGGGCCAGCTCCTCGACTGGCGGAACTCCGCGCACTGGGACTACGAGCAAGCCCGCCCCTGCCGCTACTGCGGGCTCGACACCCACCTCCGCGACTCGAAGAAGGCCCCGGCGCACAAGGTCTGCGCCGAAACCGCCCTCACCCAACAGGCCGCCGACGCGGCCGACGCCTACCAGAACGGAACCACCACGTGACCGACCAGACCCCCGCCCTGCCGAAGCCGGGCCAGCAGCTCCGCGGCACCGCCCGCACCACCACGGCACAGCAGGCCGCCGACCTGTACGTCCAGGGCTGCACGATCCGCTCCGTCGCCATCCAGATCGGCCGCTCGTACGGGGCCACCAGGGCGCTGCTGCTGGAGGCCGGCGTGCAGCTGCGCACCCGCGGCGGCGGCATCCGGAAGACGGTCGCCTGATGGGACTCCACCACTCCGTCTACCGCGGTTACGGCTTCGAGGTCCCCGCGACGACCGACTTCGAGCGCCTGGACGACGTCCTCGCCAACCAGCCCGACGGCGAACGCCTCGGCCGTATCCAGCACCTGTTCCTTGGCGACTTCGAGCGGCTGTTCCTCCTCGCGATCTGCGACCAGGTCGAGCCCGCCGGCTTCGCGCAGGTGACCGCGGACGACTACCGCCGGTACGAGCTGCCGGTCTGGAACACCGTCCTCCACGACACAGCCGTCCGCCTCGGCCACGAGTCCCATCCCGAGCCGTCCTGGCTGGTCTTGCACGACTACAGCTGACCGGCCGCACGACGAAACCCCGCACCAGCACGGTGCGGGGCCCCGGGAAGAGAGAGGAGGAGACGGTGTCAGGACTTCGGAGCGATCTTCGCAACCCACTCGCGCGTCATCCCCGACCAGCGCGCCATGTCGGACGGGCCAACGCCGGCCGCCCGCCACTTCACGAACAGCTCACGCAGCACCGCATCGTCACGGTCGAACGCAGCCTTCGACCGCTGCCGCTTCCGCGCTGCGGCCTTGATCTCCTCCTCGGCGTCACTCATGCCGCTCATGGTGGCACAGCTTGTCACGGTCGCGCTACGCGTACGCCAATGACGCTCGCGGTCTGCGTATGCGAACGGTATTCTCATCTCAGGGAGTGCGCCAAGCCACCCTGAACTGGGGGTCTCACAGCCATGCCCTGACCAGCACGACCGAGAGAAGAACCTTCGTGGGAATCCGCCTGATCGTCGAGGTGCTCACCAGCGCACCCGAGGCCCTGACACACCGGGAGAAGCTCCTCCTCGTCGTCCTGGCCGAGGACGCCAACGACGTGACCCGCACGACGTGGAACAGCGTGGAGCGCCCCGAAGTCCTGCGCGGCGCCAAGATCAGCCGCGCCCAGCTCTACGCCGTCCTCAAGACCCTCGTCGCCAAAGGCGCCCTGGAGAAGCTCGCGGCTGGCCAGAAGAACGGCGCCGCCAAGTACAAGATCCCGCCTTTCACAACCCCTCAGTGTCAGGAAAATGCGGACACTGAACCCCCTTCTCAGTGTCAGAGAAACGCTGACACTGACGACTCTCAGCGTCCGGAAACTCCTGACACTGACCCGAACCCCCAGTGTCAGGAAATCCCTGACACTGACGCGTCTCAGTGTCAGGGAATCCCTGACCTCAGTGTCAGGAAATCCCTGACACCTACTCCTCACCCCTCCTCAACTACCCCCTCAGCAAGCAAGCACGAGGAGCCCGCCCCCGACCGTCACGGCTTCGGCATCCCAGAAGCCGCGCGCCCCCTCGTCGACGGACTCACCGCCGCAGGCGTCATCGTCCGCTGGCCCTTCACCGGCAACGCCTGGTTCCCCGTTCTCGCCCTCATCGAGAAGACCGGCGTACCCGCCCTCGTCGACTACGCAGTCCGAGCCGCCGCCCGCACAGACGTCGACTCCGCCAAGTACTTCATCCGCGGCTGGAGCGAACTCCCCCCGCTCCCCGCCCCCGGCACCAGCCGACCGCCGCTCCGTGCCGTCTCCGGCGGCTGGCAGCCCTACAAGCAACCCGACCCCTCCGCCTACGAAAACGACCTCGGCTTCTAAGGAGCGACCATGACCGAGCCCCAGACCCTCGCCGAACAGCGACCCTCCATGCTCGCCCGCCTCATGGCCGGCATCGCCGAACACGCACCCCATGTCACCGCCGGACCCATCGACGACGCCCCCACGCCGGACGACCCCGGGCACCCCGAGTACCACCGCCGCCAGCGCGCCGAGTTCGCCGTCTCCCGCTGGCGCACCGCCGCTCCCCGCCGCTACCAGGACGCCACCGCAACCGACCCGCAGGTGACCGGCTGGGCCGACACCGCCGCCGACGACATCCGGCAGGCCGGGTTCCTCGTCCTCACCGGCGGCATCGGCACCGGCAAAACCCACCAGGCGTACGGCGCGCTCCGCCGGATCGCCGAGGCAGGACCGCGGCGCTTCGAGATGATCGCGATGACCGCCCCCGACATGTACGGCCGGCTGCGTCCGGGTGGCTCGGAGAAGGGCACCGAGACCGAGCTGAAGCGCCTGTGCCGGGTGCCGCTGCTCCTCCTCGATGACCTCGGCACCGAGAAGCTCTCCGAGTGGACCGAGGAAGCCACGTTCCGGCTGATCAACGAGCGGTACAACGAGTGCCTCCCGCTGATCATCACCACCAACTTCCCCGTCCGCGCCCACGACGGCGGCGCGAGCACCGACCTCGTGACCCGCCTCGGTGACCGGCTCGCATCGCGCCTCGCGCAGACCGCGACGGTCGTCCGCCTCGACGGCCCCGACCTCCGCCGCGGACTCCGGAGCGTCTCGTGACCGACGACACCCCCAGCATCGAAGCCGTCCCCACCATCTACCGCGGCACCACGTTCCGCTCCCGCCTCGAAGCCGACTGGGCCGCCACCCTCGACGCCAACCACATCAGCTGGGAGTACGAGCCCGAGACCCTCACGCTGCCCTCTGGGGCCGTCTACATCCCCGACTTCTGGCTGCCCGAACTCGGCACCTGGATCGAAGCCAAGGGGCCCAACATCCCCCGCGTCGAGAAGGCCGTGGAACTCGCTCAGACCCGCGCCTGCCACTGCACCGAGGGATGCACCTGCCGCTGGCCCGGCGGAGAACTCGTCCTCCTCGGGCGGCAGCAGCTCCCGCCCGACCCGACACATCCCGGCCGCCGACCGTCCTGCGGATACGCCAACTGGGAGACACCACACGGTCCATCCGCGTACTACGCAGCCTGCCCCCGCTGCTTCCGCAGTCAGTGGATCACGCTCCGCCGGCCGTGGCGATGCCGCGTCTGCCAGCACTCGCTGGAGAAGGAGCGGGCGTACCGGGCCGTCGACCGCGAGCTGCGGTTCGTCGAGGGGACCGGAGGGTTCGGGAGCGCCTTCGCCATGCCGGACCTCGGGACGCCGTTCACCACAGACGAATGGCCCCTCGATGAGGCCGAGGACGTCTCGTGACGGCCGACCACCCCGAGTGGGCCATCCGCTGCCCCTGGTGCGCAGCCAGCCCCGGCCAACGCTGCACCACCCCCACCGGCCGCCGCATCGCCATCCCCAGCCACAACGCCCGCATCACCGCCTGGACCGAACACACCCAGCCCACCACCGAGACGGAGACCGCATGAGCACCCTCGACCGACTCGCGACCGAGACCGTCCCCACCCGCCCCACACCCGCACCAAGACCCTGCCCCTGGAGCCGACAGCAACAAGACGCCCACTGGCGCGACCTCTGCAACGCCGTCGGCACCCCCAACGCCAAACGACCCGGACAGAACAGCAGCAGCTAAGCGCCCGCTCATCCGGATACGGCCAGCCCCGCGCACAAACGATCCCTACCGCACGAAACCAAACACCACCCAACACGCCACCCACAGGAGCGCACCGTGACCGACCACCTCACCGAACAGCCCCGCCGGATCCAGCGCCGCCGCACGAAGGGCTGGCGCGCCCCCGACGGCGCCGTGTACGTCGGCCGCGGCACCCGCTGGGGCAACCCGTACGCCCTCAAGCGGTGCGGCCCCACCCACGCCGTCGTCGACTCCCGCACCGGAGACGTCATCTTCGGCAGCACCAACGAGACCGAGGCCCGCCGTGTCTCCGTCGTCTGGTTCCGGGCGTGGCTGTCCAGCCAGCCGGAGCTGCGCGCCACGGTCGCCGAGGAACTGCAGGGCCGGGACCTCATGTGCTGGTGCCCGCTCCCCGCCGACGGTCAGCCGGATCACTGCCACGCCGCGGTGCTGCTGGAGCTGGCCAACCGGCCCACCCCGTGAACGCGGCGACCCGGCCGGGAGCTATCCGGCCGGGTCTGCCCCGCACCGTACCCGCCACACCACACCCGGAGACCCCCATGAAGCTCTCCCTCTGCAAGCACCGCTTCCCCGTCCAGCCCCCGCACGGCTCGATCCTCCGCCCCGGCAACTGCGACCGCTGCGCCGCGACGTGGGCCGACGTCCAAGCCGAACTCGACCGGCAGGAGAACGCCCTCCGCCTCGGCACCGCCCACCGTGGCACCTGCGCCGGATGCGGCCACACCCGCATGGTCTTCCGCTACCAGCGCGAACAGCAGCCCTGGGACGAGACCGAACCGCCCGTCATCTGGCTGTGCGTCAGCGACTGGTCCCGCGCCCGCGAGATCGAAGAGGCCACCGGGTTCATCGACTTCAACGACCTCTTCGACCGCGGCACCGACGAGCAGCTGGCAGCCGGACTGCGGGGCGCGCTGTGAGCCCCCTGGAGCGGCTGACCGCCGAAACCATCCCCACCCGCCCCGAACCCGCGCCCCGACCGTGCCCCTGGTCTCGGCAGCAGCAAGACGACCACTGGCAGGCCCTCTGCCGCGCCGTCGGCACCCCAGACGCCCAACGACCCACAGACGACCCCCAAGGCCGTCAGGCGGGCACGCAGGCCCCTTAGCGGGCCCACCCGGTTACGCCGGAGCCGCGCCCACAGAGGGACCGGTGGCCCCGAAACCGCCTACCGCCGCACACCATCCGACACCCACACCACCAGGAGCGAACATGACCGACCACCCGTACACCGACAACGACCTCCGCGCCGAAGCCGCCCGCCAGCACGCCACCCTCACCGACGACCCCGACCTCATGGGCGTCGGCGAACAGATGGAATACGCCTGGGTCCCATCTGTCGAGACCACCGAGGACGGCAGCGCCCGCACCTGGAAGCAGCTCCTCGTCGTCGAGGACGAGACCGGGGACGACGAGGACTACACCGCTTTCGGCGAGGCGCAGCGGAAGATCCACGACCTGATCCAGGGCGCGGCCGACGTGTCCGAGTGGGCCGTCAGCCTCGGCGCCGCAGGACTCACCCGCACCGTCTCCATGGGCTGGTATGTCACCGGCAGCGGCTGGGACCTCGCCGTGCAGATCGCCCACCTTCCGGGGATCAAGCCCGAGGTGTGCGACGAGATCGAGTCCGCTGTCCGCCTCGCTGTGGAGCGGGTCTTCCGCGAGCACGGGCTGGTGCCGCGCGGACTCGACACGTCCGCCTGACCACGCCAGCCGGCCGCCTGCGCAGTCGAAGTGCGCGGGCGGCCGGTACCCGAACCCTACCCACCCACCAGGAGAACCCGATGACCGAACCCACCACCGCCGGCCACCACATCGGCCGCTCGTTCCGTGGCATGGCCACCGACATCGAAGCCGCCTGCCCCTGCCCGAAAGCCCCGTGCGGGCTCGTCATCCAGGACGAGGTGACGGAGGCGTGCGACCAGCACCACTGGTCGTCGGCGAAGTCGATGCGTCAGTCGCACCCGGCCGACGAGTGCCCGGCCGTCCCGGCTGTGCCGCTGCCGTCCGCCGACCAGACCACCCCGACCCAGCGACCCGGACTCCGCGACGAGATCGTGAACGCCCTCGGCCAGATCGACGCCGTGCCGCCCGTGGCGCACCGCCGGGAGCAGGCCGACCACGTCCTGACGGTCCTGTACCGGGAGTGGCCCTGGCTGCGCGCTGAGGCTGAGGACGCGGCGCCCGTCGACCAGACCCCGCTCCGCGACCGCATTGCCAAGGCGCTGGCCGACGAGGACGCCCGCGCCTGCGGCTGGGGCCACGGGTTCCTGGAGCGGTACGGAGTGGACGCTGAGACCGACGGTTTCGTGGATGTGGTGCTGGCCGTGCTGCCCGCGCCCGTCGGCCGCGCCGAGTACGACGCCCTGGTCGCCGAGGCCGACAGGCTCCGCCGCGACGGTGTCGCGCTCCACGCCCAGGCTGTGGCGGTCGACGAGCAGCTGGCCGCCTTGCGGCAGCAGGTCGCCGCGCCCGCCGATCAGACCGCGCTCCGCGAGACGCTGCGCCGCGTGCTGGCCGAGGCCGACGAATTCAGCTACGAGGACCTGGAGCCGCACGACTACCAGAAGCACGTGGACGCCGTCCTCGCCGCCGTGCTGCCCGCGACCACCCGCCACGACACCTTCGTGCTGTGGCTCGACGCCTCGGACGGGTCGGTGCCCACGCACGACGGCATCGTCTGGCCGGACGGCGCCGTGACGGTGCACCACCGGCACTTCGGCTACACGACCACGCACGCCGACGCCGAGACGGCCCGGCAGGCAGCGCACGGTGAGCAGGGCCGCCTCGTCTGGGGCAAGGCCGCGACCACCCGCCACGACTCCGACACGGACGCCGCGCCCGACCGCCGCGCCCGGTACAAGGCGGCGATCAGCGAGGCGGACGGCTGGGTCCTCGACGACGGGCAGCACATGGTCGACGCCGTGATGGCCGTCGCGGACGCCGAGCTGGAGAGCGAGCGGGCCATCTCCCGCCGACTGCTCGCTCAGCGCCAGGAGATGGCCGAGGAGCGCTACGCCTGGCAGCAGCGGGGCGACCGCGCCGAGGCCGAGGTGAAGCGGCTCCGCATCGACCGGGCCGCCGTCCTCCGCGAAGCCGCCGACGTGGCGGAGCGGGTGGCCATCAAGCGGCACGAGCAGCACGAGATCGAGCGCGAACAGGGCGCCTACGACGTGATGACCGTGCTGCGTCGTGTGGCCGACGAGACGGCAGCCACCGAGACCGGCTGCTGGTGCGGCCACCCCGAAGACCGCCACTGGACCGGCGCCACCGACATGACGTTCCCGGACGGCTGCCACGACTGCCGTGGCTGGAACGGGGCCCACGTCTACGGCCAAGAACTGCCCTGGCTGCCCGAAGGCGACGAGCCCGCCGCCGGGGCGCGGCAGGACGGGGCGCAGCCGAAGTGATCATCACCGAAGCCCTCGACGCCCTCTGGTCCCTCGGTATCGCCGTCCTCATCTGGGCCACCCTCATCGCCACCGCCCTCGTCCTCGCCCTCGAAGCCCTCACCGTGGCCGTGTACGCCGCTGTACGGGCCGTATGGCGGCTCATACGTCCCGAGAGTCGCCCGCGCCCCTCCTGGCGCCTTACACGGGCACACAGCCGCTCCTACGCCAAGCATCTGACCGACATCGACGACGCCGCCTGAACCCTCGCCCCGGCCCACCCGGCCGGGGCCCCACCCGAAAGGCACCACACCATGGGCTGGAACAGCGCCAACCGCATCTTCAACCCCGTCGCCCGCGCCCTCATCGAAACCGGCGCCGACGACGCCACCAAGCGGAAAGTCCTCGGCGACCTCATCAGCGAACTCCAAGACGGCGACTGGGACACCGAAGACGAGTCCCTGGAGGAGTTCCTCGACGACCCCGCGATCGTCGCCGCCTTCCACGACCACAACGTCCACACCCAGGACCGGGCCTGCTGCCAACGCACCCGCCTCGCCGACGCACAGACCCGCATCGAGAAGGCCCTGACCGAGGTGTACGGCCTCAACGGGGCCGAAGGACGCATGGCCGCCATCTCTCCACAGGAGGCCGCGCAGGTCGCCATCGACGCGATCCGGGACCTGATCAGCGGCGAGCAGCCGTGACCCCGGCCGAGAGAACCGCCCGCGCCTGCCAGACCGGCGCATTCCTGTCCGCCGCATCCGCCGGCTACTCCCTCACCTGGCACCCCTGGTACGCGCTCCCCGGCCTCGTCGGCGCCGGCTTCCTCCTGTGGGCCGCCGCGTCGACCCAGGGCGCGGGCGACCGGCGGGCCGATCTCCATGAACGCCTCCACGACGCGGCCGCATCGGATGCGGCCCTCCTCGACACCGACCAGCAGCCACGGAGCACAGCGTGAGCGCGCCTTCGTCCAGTCCCCGGCCGGAGCACGCGCCCCGGCCGGGCGTCACCTGGCAGACCGAGCTGGTGCGCGTCGAGCAGCTCGTCGACGACGACGCACCCGACCCCCGACCGAACCGAGCCACTCGGCGCGCCCTCAAGCGCGCAGCACGGAGGACCAAGTGACCGACGAGACCAAGCCCGAGCAGCCGCCCGAGCCCACGGAGATGGAGCAGCTGCGCGACAGCGTGAGCGCGCTCCAGACCATGGTGAACCGCGTCCGGGAAGCCATCGGCACCGACGAGCCCGCGCCCGTCCGGGAGAGCTACCGCATCCGCGAGCTGGAGACGCGAGCCTCGGACGCCGAGTACGAGCGCGGCCTCGCCCGACGGCGCGCCGAGGAAGCCGAGGCCGCCCTCGTCCGCGTCCACCACCTCGCCGCCGCCATCCACGCCGGCGCGCCCTGGACCGCCAGCCACGCCGAGACCGCCGCACGCATCCGGGGCGCCATCACCGGACCCGGCACGCTGGTGGCCGAAGAGACCGTGTCCCGCGCCCTGTTCGAGGAGACCGCCCGCCGCCACAAGGGCGCGATCGCCCGCGTCGACGAACTGCTCGCCACCACCGAGCGGGTACGCGCCCTGCACCAGCCTCAACCGGACGGCACCGGATTCGACGACGGCCAGCAGTGCCGAACGTGCAGCCAGGATGGCGGCGACGGCTACCAGTACCTCGTGCCCTGGCCGTGTCCAACCGTGCGCGCGCTGGACGAGCCCGCCCCGGCAGCGACCGAAGCGACCGACAACCACGTCTACCTGTCCACCGGATGCCTCCACGGCGAGCACGCCTACTGCCAGTCCCACACCGGCCACTCCGGCACGAAGACCCCCGCGGCGTGCAAGTTCTGTGCGGCGCCCTGCACCTGCGGCTGCCACACAGAGACGCCGAGGATGACAGCGGCCGAGCTGGAGACCACCGTCCGCGTCGTCTCCGCCCTCCACCGGGCGGCCGAGGACACCGTCACCCGCGTCATCGACCTCTACGAGCAGTGGGTGGCCGCCGGGCCTCCGCCGCTCGGCACGTCGATGTCCCGCTGGTGGGACACGCGGCTCGTCGAACTCCACAACGCCATCCAGCCGCCCGCCCGCGAGCAGCGGGAGCGCCCCACTCACCCCGACGGCACCCCGTACCGGCACCACGAGATCAAGGCCGAGGGCTGGGAGCACTGCGACGGGTGCCGTCTCTGGGGCCAGGGGTGGACCGCCGAGTCCCCGCACCAGTGCACGAACGACCGCGTCCAGCCCGCCGACCAGACCACGGAGAAGTGACCATGCCCGAAGAGCCCTGCCCGTTCTGCGAGATCATCGCCGGACGCGCCCCCGCCGAGATCGTCGAGGAATGGCCCGAGGCCATCGCGATCGTCCCACTGAAACCCGTCGTCCAAGGACACCTGCTCGTCCTGCCGCGCGAGCACGTCCGCGACTTCGTCGACCACCCCGTCGTCTCCGCCGCCACCATGCGCTGCGCCGCCGAACTCGTCACCGGGCTCGGCTCCTACAACCTGATCACCAGCAAGGGGAAGCCCGCCACGCAGAGCGTCATGCATCTCCACCTCCACCTGATCCCCAGAGCAGTCGACGACGGCCTGGCCCTGCCCTGGTACAGCGGCCGTCACTGAACACGACGAAGGGGCCGCGCCTCTCGACCTCCCCAGGCCAGGCGCACCCCATCGGTAGCCGCACGACACCCTTACCACCAGCACAGCAAGGGAGACACCCGGTGACCACCACCCCCGCCACGCCCTGCGCCGCCGGCACCTGCACCCGCAGTCTCCGAGACCACGAACACACCACCGGCCAGCAACTCTGCGACCCGTGCATCCACCTCATCGGCGTCTGGCTCCAGGTCGAACTCCCCCGGCAGATCATCGTCCTCGAGGCGTCCCGCCAGCGGGAGACCACCGGCTCCTCCACCGGCGGCCGCACCGCCTACCGCACCGCACCCCTCCCCGGCCGCGACGACATCCTCAACCTCCTCGGCCCCGCCTCCTGGACCGACTCCACCCACGACCCCTACGGCCAGGCCGCCGCCGACCAGCACGGCACGATCCCCATCCTCGGCGTCCTCATCCCCTGGGCCCGCACCATCTGCGACACCCGCCGCCTCAACCCGCCCACCCTCACCCCCACCGCCCTCGCCGCCTGGCTCGCCCACCCCCACATCCTCGACTGGGCCACCCGGCAGCCGTGGGCCGGCGACATGCGCGACGAGCTCCACCAGATGATGCGCACGATCCGTGCGACCACCCGCCTCCGCCCCCAGCGCCGGCCCGTCCCTCAGCCGTGCCCGCGCTGCGACGGACTGACCCTCGTCGCCACCGACCACCAGCTGTACATCGAATGCTCGGACGACCAGTGCCGCGCCATGTACACCCGGGAAGAACTCGCCCTCGCCGCACGCCTCGACGTCGCCCAACACGGCGCCGTCTGCCTCACCAAACACTGCACCGGCCAGACCCACGACATCCCCGCCGGCCGCCACACCCTCCGCATCCACTACTGCACGCCTACCGCTGGCGTGGCACGCTGAAGAGGGCGGTTCGGAAGGCCGGCTACGGCCGGTGCCGGTGGGATACGGGAGCCCACCCGGGCCGCCCTGAGCGCACGAGGCCCGCCGTCCCCAGCAGGGTGCGGCGGGCCGTCGAGGGTGCCCCCTCTGTGATGCCCCACGACCGTACGCCCGGCCCGGTCAGTGCGTCCAGACGTCTGGCCCGCCCCCACGCCACTCGATCAGCCTGGACCGTACGACGTCGAGGTCGTCCCAGCCCTGCAGGCCAGCCTCCTGCAGGAACGCAGCCACGTCCCGGGTGCTGTACGCCAGGCCGAGGATCGTCCCGTCGACCCGCACGCGCCGGCCGCCGGACTCATCGGGCGGGTACACGATCACAGGGCGGTCGGTGGCCATAACGTCAGCTTCCGGGACACCCCCGTCGTGCGCCTGCCACAGTCACCCGGCAGAGCGAATCACGCACCCGCTGGAGGGACTCGCACATGGCCGAGGGCCGCCCGATGACCAACGCCGAGTTGCAGGCGTACTACGCAGGTCACGGCATCGAGACCGAACTGTCCGTCGACCACAACGGCGATGAGCAGGTTGTCATCACCACCGAGGAAGGTCTGCGGAAGATGGCGGACATCTCGCCTGATCCGACCCGTGCGCACGCCATGGTTGATCAGCTCCTTGCGGCGGCGGATGACGGCGACGCGTCCGGGTCCACCGTGTTGACGGACCGGCCAACTCCCGGGTGATCGTCTGCCATCCTGTCCGGCATGGCCCACCGCCCGTACCCCGTCGCCCCCCGCGCGCTGCGGCAGATCATGCGCCGCCACCGCAATGAGATCCCGGCCGTCGGGTTGCCCAGCGGCCGGGAGGCCGTCGAGCGGCTGCAGGCTGGGTTCGCCGCGTCGCCCAGCTCGGGCGACTACGTTCTGTCCACTCGCCGCCGCCGGTAGCTCGGGCACGACGAAGCCCCCGCCTCGTTGAAGGTCGGGGGCCTCGGCGCACGCGGTCTACGGCCGCCACTCGTCGCGGTAGCCGGGCCGGTCCGCGTACGGCAGCGCAAGCAGCCGCAGAACGTCGCCGATCTCCCCTTGCAGGGCGCGCGCACGCGACCGGTTCTCGGCGCTCACCGGGTTGCGGACCTGCTCGCGCAGGTCGGTGTACTGGCGTAGTACGCCTTGCTTCGCCTTGACCTCGGCGAGCGCCCGCACCGGATCATGGCGGGCGATGTGCTCGGCGTCCGCGTACGAATAGCGCTCCATCACGGCGACGTCGCTGCCGTCCGGCAGAGACACCATGGCCGTGTCCGGCTGGTCATTCACGCTGTCCACGTAGCGCGGGTGCCACTGCTCGGGGCCGACCGCGCGCGCGATGCGCTCGTCGTCGTCGAGCTGCGTGCGCAACCACTGCACCAGGTCATCCATCCTGCACCTCCGACTTCTTGCCGACCTTCGGCCTGGTGGTCCCGGAGCCCTTGCCTCGGAACACGGCCTGCACGGTGGCCAGCTTCACGCCGAGCCGCGCCGCGATCTGCCGGTACGAGAGCCCTTCCCCGCCATCCCACAGTTCACGGATCAGCTCGTCCCGCTCCTGTGACCACGTCTTATTGCGTTCAGCCTGGGCGGCCATCACCTGGCTCTTGGCTCTGACCCGCTCCTCGCGGTCCGCGATCTGCTCGACCGCCTCGACGGCTTCCGTCACGCGGCGCACCTCCTCGTCGCTCATCCCGGGCCCTTCATTCCGGTGGGCCGCTTGCGCTCACTGTAGGGGACCCCTACAGTGCTGAGCAAGCAGTCCAACTGCCGATGCACAAAGCCCCCGGCCCGGCGCTGGAACGCCATATGGGCCGGGGGTGGACCCACCCCGAAGCGATCGAAGGAGCAGGCCCAGTGCCCGACCTTACCCAGCCCCCCGACATGGACGAAGCCCTCCGCAAGCTGGTCGAACAGCCGTCCTACGCCGCGCGCGTCCTGGTCTTCACGGCCGGGCTGCTCGAGCGGGACCCGGCCGAGCCGATGACCGACCGCGCCGGCGGTCTCGCAATGACCATGGCCATCGACGCCGTCCTCGGCAAGCTCCCCCAGGCCGTCCGCGACGACAGCGTCGCCCGCGCCACCACTGCGATGCCCGACCTGACCGGCGACATCACCCGCGGCGAGGCCGCCCTCCGCCTCCGCGCCGCCTCGAAGAGCCCCGGGATGAGCACCCCGCGGTGCGCCCGGCCGAAGGTCCAGAGCACCACGGCGATCGTGCAGCAGCTGCTCGGTGAGATGGCCGGCCGCCTCGAGACCCACCGCCCGAACGCGACGATCACCACCCTCGGACGGCACGCCCTGCTGCAGGCCACCACCATGGACCCGCCCGTCCTCCGCGCCCTGCGCAAGCACGCGCCGGAGATCGACGTGGCCCTGACCCGACGCCAGTACGCCGCCCAGCTCCGCACCGCCGCCTCGACCCTCGCCCACGAGGTGACCGAGTGAGCGCGGCCCCGGTGTGCTGCGGCCAGCCGATGCGCACGAGCGGCTCCCAGCTCGTGTGCGGGAAGTGCGGCGCCTGGGTCGACCCCGGCACCAAGCCCCGCCCGCTCGCGGCCGTCGCGGCCGAGCCCGACCACGGCCGTGCGAAGGGCCCGCTGCCCATCCGGCCGCCCCGCCCCCACCCGCAGGGCCTGACCGGGAAGGCGGCCGCCTGATGCGCACCATGGCCGAGACCACGCTCACCCTGCGCTCGCCCGCCCTGGCCCGGATCGTCGCGCTGATCCCGGCCCGGAACGAAGCCGAGCGGATCGCCGCGGCGATCGCCGGCCTGCAGGCACAGACCCGCGTCCCGGACGAGATCATCGCCGTGACCAACAACTGCACCGACCAGCACGCCACCCGCGAAACGGCACGCGACGCCGGCGCCTGGGTCCTCGACATCCACAACATCAAGGGCAAGAAAGCCGGCGCCCTCAACCACGCCCTGGACCAGATCCTGCCCACGCTGGACGACCAGGACCTGATCCTCATCCAGGACGCCGACACCGTCCTGGACCCCGGCTTCGTCGAGCACGCCGCCGCCGGCATGCGCCGCAAGGTCGGCGCCGTCGGCGGCGTCTTCTACGGCGAGCCCGGCGGCGGCCTCCTCGGCCAGCTGCAGCGCATGGAGTACCAGCGCTACGCCTGGGAGATCGGCCGCCGCGGCGACCACGCCGTCGTCCTCACCGGCACCGCCAGCCTGTTCCGCGTCCGGGTCCTGCGGCAGATCAAGACCGCACGCGAGACCGGACGCCTGCCCGGCGGCAGCTCGTACTACACGATCGACTCCCTCACCGAGGACGACGAGATCACCAAGGCCGTCAAGACCCTCGGCTACCGCACCATGAGCCCCGCAGCATGCCGGGTGACGACCGAGGTCATGACCAGCCTGCCCGCCCTCTGGAACCAGAGACTCAGGTGGCAGCGCGGCGCCCTCGAGAACCTCCGCTCCTACGGCCTCACCAAGGTCACGGCCCGCTACTGGGGACAGCAGATCATGATGGGCCTCGGCGCCCTCGCCTTCGGCCTCTACCTGCTGTTCGTGGCCCTGCAGCTCGCATACCTCGGCGCGCTCGGCATCAACCCGTTCTGGACCGCCATCGGCGCCATCTTCATCGTCGAGAAGGTCGTCTCCGTCTGGCGCGCGGGCTGGCGCTCCCGCCTCCTGGCCGCCGTCCTCGTCATTGAGCTGGCGTACGACCTCTTCCAGCACGCCGTGTACTTCCGCGCCCTCATCGACCTCGCCCTCAGACGCGAGGAGCGCTGGGTCGCCACCTGACCCCGTGACCCCGCGCACACCACACAACGATCAAGGAGAACGCACACCCATGTACGCAGTCATCGGCGGGCAGATCGGCGGAGCCGGAGCGGCCGGAGCCCTCGCCGCCACCGGCCTCAACACCCTCGCGGTCATCGTCGCCTGCACCACCCTGGTCGCCGCCGGCCTGTCCCTCTTCAAGCTCGCGCCGCGCCTCCGCAAGAAGGGCTGACCCCGACCGGCCGGGCCCGTGGCCCCCGCCCGCGGGCCCGGCCGCTGAAGGAGCACCTCATGCACCGCCACTTCCAGTCCCCCCTCGCCCGCTGGGGGTTCACCACCTGCGCCGTCGCCGCCCTGCTCACCGCGCAGCCCGGCCCGTTCCTCGTCACCACCGTCCTCGCTCTGTACGCGTGGCACTGCCGCCCGCGTCACCGCCGCTGACCGCTCCCGGAGGAGCACCGTGAAGACCCGCCAGATCGAGCGCAAGCGCCTCGTCCCTCACACCGTCGACGGCGTCACCGAACTCGTCCTCGACACCGAGTACATCGACGTCCCCGAACCACCCCGCGACTGGGACCAGCTTGTACGCACCGCCGTCACCATCGGCGCCTGCGTCCTCGTCACCGCGTCCCTCGTCTGGACCACCGCCAGCATCGGCGACCTCCTCTCCACGGTCACCCTCCCCGTCGTCGCCTACGCCGCGGCCGTCGCCTTCGACGCCTCCTGGATCATGTGCATGGGCGTCGAGTGGCTGCTGCGCTACGACCCCAAGCGGGCCAAGACCGCGCAGCGCGCCGGCCAGTGGGCGCTCGCCGTGTCCATGGCCGCGGTCTTCGCGCACGGTCACATCGCTGGGGAGTGGGTCATCGGCGCGGTCGGCGCGCTGGTCTCCGGGCTCGCCAAGGGCGGCTGGTCCATGGCCATGCGCGTACACGCCCGCCCCCTCGACCCGCGCACCCAGCAGTGGGTCGAGGCGCGCCGCGCGAAGGTCGACGGCCAGCTCGCCATGATCCCGATCCGGCGCGACCTCCAACGCGGCGAGCACCTTGTCGAGGCCGAGCGGCAGGCCCTCACGGCGGATTCCGGATCCGCCGGATCCGCGGATCCGGACCGGTCCGGAGAGTCCGCGGACCGTCCGACCCCGTCCGACCGTAGGGGTCTGACCACGAAGGACGCAGTCCGGATCGCCTGGGACGACGGAATCCGCGACCGCGACGCAGTCCTCCAGGACGCCGCCGCCCGCCTCGGCCGGCCCGTCTCCCCGGACAGCGTCGACCGCTACCTCCGCGACCTCAAACGCGGCGCCTGATGGCCGCGCAGCCGTCGCCCGAGGGTGACGAGCTGCGCGCCCGCGCCCTCCTCCGCTCCGTCCACGCACGCCCCTTCGGCCACCAGGACCCCGCCATGCACGAGCCCACCCCGCGCCCCGTCACCCCGACCCGGGTCATCCCGGCCGGCGCCCCGCTGCCCACCCGGCCCCCCGAGCCCGGCGAACTCCCGCCCTGGCGCACCCCGCCTCCGCCGCCCGTTCCGTCCTCTCCGGATCCCCGTCCGGTCGAAATCCGCCACACCCACGAGGTGGTTCTGACCTGGGCGGAACCCGATCCGGAACCGGATCCGCGCTTGTGGGAACGGCTGTGGGAGCGGCTGTTCACCTGGCGGATGGTCGTCGCGATCCTCGCCGCCCTCACCCCCTGGCTCGCCGGACACAGCCCCGTCGGCCTCTGGTCCACCGCCGTCCACCAGCTCCGCCTCGAGGCCGGGATCCTCGCCGCGTACGTCGTCGCCGCCGGCACCCTCACCGCGACCTGGATCCTCGACCGCCGCACCCACCGCGCCGTACCCCGCTTCCTGTTCGTCACCGCCACCCTGGGCGCCTTCGGCGTCCTCGACTGGTGGGACCCGATCCTCATGCTCACCGGAGTCCAGCGATGACCGGCACCACCACCGCCAGCCTCGGCGGCCTCCTCGCCGCCCTCCTCGTCCTCTACGCCAACCTCCGCCCCTGGTGGGCGGGCAACCGGGAGATGAAGCTCCTCCTCCCGTTCGGCAAGGGCCTCGCCGCCGCGCTCGCCGCCGCGGCCTGCCCGGGCGGCATCCTCGGCTGGGCCCGACAGCGCACCGGCGCCGTCGCCAACAGCGCAGGTGAGAGCGTCGGACGCTCGGCGACCGGCACCACCCAGACCGACACGATCAGCGGCGGCCAGATGGCCGGCCTCATCGGCGTCGGCGCCCTGGTCGCCGCCCTCGTCGTCTTCGCCGTCGGCCTCGCCTGGAAAGCCGCGGGCAAGAAGGACCGCCGCCGCATCGTGGGCGGGGCGTTCGTCGGCACCGTCGCCTCCCTCACCGCCGGCGGCGCCGGAGCCCTCGACTGGCTGCCCGGCGCACTCAACGGCATCGGCGACGCCATCAAGGCGCTGGCCGAGGGGGCGAACATCCTGTGACCCGCCTGACCACCACCGCCGACCGCCTCGCCACCGGCTCCACCCTCCTCGCCCGACGCCTCGCCGCCCGCGCCGCCGCCTGGGTACGCCGCGCACGCCGCGACGACCTCACCGGCTGGCAAGCGGCCCTCGGCTGCTGGGCACGCCTCGCCCTACTCGCCCTCGGCGGCTACCTCCTGTGGCGCCTCATCCGCGCCTTCCCCAACCTGCTCTGGCTCCTCACCGGCACCTGGATCATCACCGCCTGGCGGGCGGGCAGGAACACCACCGCACCGTCGACCAACACCCCTGCCGAACCCCCCGCAGACCACACCCCTGAGGACGTCCGTGCCGCCACCCTCGAGTGGATCTGGCAGCGCATCGGCGAGGCCCAGGGAGTCCACCTCCGAGACCTCCTTGCCCACGCCCACGCCCACGGCATGTTCGAGGACCTCGACGTGGCCACCTTCCGCACCCACCTCGAGCGCTGGCGGATCCCCGTTCGGGCGCGCGTCCGAGTGCGCGGCCTGGGGGTCACCGTCGGCATCCACCGAGACGACCTCCAGCCCCCGGCTGCAACCTCCCCCGACGCCCCCTCCCCGGAACAGCAGAAGACCGAACTACATCCCGTCTGACCTGCTGAACTACACCCCAGCTACAGGCCAGCCACAGGCCCAACCACACCGGCAGAAGAGGCCCAGACACCCCGATGAGCAAGCAGCAGACCGGCACCATCTACACCCTCGCCGACCCCCGCGACAGCAGCATCCGGTACGTCGGACAGACCAAGCAGGACCCGCTGGAGAGGCTGGCCGGCCACCTCGCCTCCGCCTCCAACCCGGCCATGCGCGTGTGGCTCAACGCCCTCGCTCTCCAAGGGCTCACACCCCGCATCGAGGCCATCGCCACACCCCTCATCGACCGACTGGACGATGAAGAGCAGCGACAGATCCAGCACCATGCCGACGCCGGGCACCGGCTCTTCAACGCCCCGCACTACCACCGGCACATCGCCGACCTCTACAAGGCCGCGGCGCCCGCACCGGCTGTGCTGAAGCGCGACGACGTGGCGGCCGGGAAGGTCGACGAGTACGCGCACCGGGTGTACGGCGACATCGCCGCGGCCAGGGTGGCGGGCAAGCTCACCCGGGGCCAGGCCATCACCAAGGTCCTGTTGCGGGTTCCCGGCGTGGTGGCCGTCTTCGTGTGGCACACGCTGGCGAGCCTTACGCCCATGCGCTGGGCGGCGCAGTCCGCACTCGCCGGCTGGGCGCTGTGGGTGATCGGCTTCGACCATCTGGTCCAGGACAAGGTGCTGCCGCATCTGCCGATTGAGCAGGCCTCCGAGTTCTGGCACGAGTACCTGCAGCGGCCCGCCATCAACCTCGTGCTGCTCTACCTGGCGGGCTCGGTGCTCGCTGCGCTCGCCGCGTACAGCTCCGTCCGGCAGTCCGCCGAGGCCCAGCCCCGTACGACCTCGCCCCTGCACGACGACCTGGTCGCCGCAGCCGCACGGGCCCTCGACGCCGCAGCACCTCGTCAGCCTGAGGGCTGACCCTTCAAGCCCCGGGGCGGGCCGCTCCCAACCGCCAAGAAGAGCGCGGCCACGCCCCGGTCCCATCCCAACCACGAGACAGGAACGCCATCATGGCACTCGGATTCAAGAAGCCGATCAACCCCGACGACCCCCGCCTGCAGGGCAAGGAGACGGACTACAGCGCGTCGCGCGGCGGCTGGTACCCGCGGGAGAAGAAGCCCGTCCCCGGCACGCCGAAAAAGTAGCCGCACGCCTGCCACACTGGTGGCTACGCGCCGGGTCGCGCCCGGCAGTTGGGCCCCGTCGTGCACCTCCGTCACGGCGGGGCCCACCAACTCGCTGGTCACGGAGCTGGACACGTAGTCGATCAGCACTGCATAATCCGGTGCCAGCAGCACACTTGTGCCCATACGCCACACGACCCCCGCCACCGAGCGGGGGTTTCGCCGTATCCGGGGGTGATCACATACCCCACCCCACGGACCGCGCCCCGGCACAGGGCCGCGAAGACGCCGACGGCCGGATCTGGTTCACCATCGCCGAGGCCGCCGCCTTCATCGGCGGCAGCCCCCAGACGATCTACTCCTGGGAACGCCGCGGCCACCTCACCAACCCCAAGCGCGACGAGCGAGGCCGGCGCATCTACAGCCAGCAGCAGATCGCCACCGCCCACCGCACCGCCCGCCAGAACACCGCCGCCACACGACGCATCGCGGCCTGACCAAGGAGGCCACGATGGCCGACAACCTGACCGACACCGCGGAGAACGCCGCCCTCAACTGGACGCTCGGCAACACCGCGACCGGCCCCACCGGCGACATGAAGGTCGCTCTCGTCACCGCCGCTGGCACCGACAGCGCCGCAGGCACCGAAGTCACCGGCGGCTCCTACGCCCGGCTCACCGCCGAGTTCAACGCGGCCTCCGGCGGCACCACCTCCAACACGGCCGACCTGGTCTGGGAGGACATGCCCGCCGCCGAGATCGTCGGCGTCGAGATCTGGGACTCCGCCGGCACACCCGTCCGCTGGTGGTACGGCCCCCTCAACGCGTCGAAGACCCTCGAAGCCGGCGACGACTTCAAGATCCCCGCCGGGGCCATCGACGTATCGCTGAGCTGAGAGGCGGTACCCCGTGGCGCGCCTGTGGACCGAGACGTTCGACTCACAGTCGGCAGCCGGCTGGGACACCACCAACGGCACCATCGGCTACGACACCCTCACCCCCCGCCGAGGCGCCGCCGCACTCACCTGCGCCCCCGCCACCGCAGTCGCCGCCTCGATCGCGAAGGCCGCCTACCCGGACGACGACGACACCGCCCACGTCTTCCTCCGCGCCTACGTCCGCGTCAACACCGCACCGTCCGCCCGCACGGCGATCATCGCCTGGTCGGACAACGCCACCGGTGCAACCGGGTTCATGTGCATCAAGATGAACACGGACCGCACCCTGATCGCGGGCGGCTCCGGGGCCACGACCGGCACCGCCTCGGCGGCTCTGGCCATCGGCCAGTGGTATCGCGTCGAGATGGAGTACGACGACACCGCCAACAGCATCAAGGCCTACCTGAACGGGACGCTGTGGGCGACCGTGACCGGGGATCTCGGCGGAGGACGGTACGCCCGCGTAGGCGTCATCCAGCCCGCGATCGCCGACATCGACTTCGACGACATCGCCGTCAACGACACCACCGGCGCCAGCGACAACGGCCTGCCCGGCGACGAACCGCTGCCCCCGCTCGCCCCGAACTTCTCCACCATCGTCGACTCCTTCACCTCCGAAACAGTCGACCCGGTCTGGTCCTCCTCCTACAACGAGGGCGGCTACGAAGTCACCGGCGGCCGCGCCCGCGTCACGAGCAGCGTGGACTACAACGCGTTCGCCACCGCCGCCGCCTACACCCTCACCGGATCGACGCTGCACGCGCAAGTGTTCCCAGCCGCCGCCGGAGACGCCGTCGCCGAAGCGTGGACGCAGGTCCTGATCATGTCCTCCACGGCGGGCACCGACCTCGTCATGGAAGTCGACGCCGTCGCAGGCGAGATCAACATGGCGGCCCGGACCGACTACTGGGACGCCGCCGCAGTCCGCATCCCCTACAACCCCACCACCCACGCCTGGTTCCGGATCCGCGAGGACGCCGGCACCCTCTACTGGGAGACCGCCCCCGACTGCGAGACCTGGACCACCCGACGCACCGCAGCGACGCCGGCATGGGGCGCGGACCTCGACCTGGCACTGCAGCTCATCTCCCACCGCGACGCCGGCGACCCCACCTTCGCCGAGTTCGACAACGTCAACTACCTGCCCACCCCCGGGCAGACCGTCACCGGCAGCGCTACCCTCACCGCCGGCAGCCTGCTCACCGCCACCCCCCGACGAGCCGCCACCGGTGCGAGCACACTGACCGCCGCGACCACCCTGGCCGCCCCCGGCCGCCGCGCAGCCGCCGCCGCCTCCACACTCGCCACGAGCAGCAGCCTCACCGCCACCGGGACCCGCAGCACCAGCAGCACCAGCACCCTCACCGCAGGCAGCACACTCGCCACGAGCAGCCGACGCACCACAGCCGGCCACGCCACCCTCACCGCAGGCAGCGCGCTGACCGCGAACAGCCGACGCGCCGCGACCGGCCGTTCCCTCCTCACCGGCAGCACCGTCATCCGAGCCGACGGCCGGCGCACCGCCACCGGCACGGCCACCCTGCACGCGTCGGCCAACCTGGGCTCGCAAGCCGTACGGTCCACCCACGGCAGCACAACGCTCACCAGCTCGAGCAGCGTCACCGCCACCGGCGCACGCACCGCACAGGCCACCGCCCACCTAGACGCCGACGGCACCACCACGGCCACCGGCACCGCCGTACACCGCGCGGCCGCTCACCTCACCGCCACCAGCACCGTGACCGTCACGCCCGCGGGCAGCAGCAGCGCCGCCGGCCTGACCGCCCACAGCAGTCTCGACGTCCACGGCCGACGCACGGCACACGCCGGGACGCACCTCGCCGCCGCCACGACCCTGACCGCACACGGCACCCGCAGCGCCGTCGCCGATACCGGTCTCGCCGCGGGCAGCAGCCTCACCACCAGCGGCACCCGCACTCTGCCCGCGAAGGCGGCCCTGGCAGCCGGGAGCGGAACCAGCGTCACCGCCAGACGCAGCGGCGTCGGCGCAGCCGCTCTCTCCGGACACTCGACACTGACCGCCGTCCCGGCCAGCCACGCCATCGTCACCGGCGCCGCCGGCCTCGCAGCCCGCAGCGCGCTCACCACGGCCGCCCACCACACCGGCCACGGCGCGGCCACCCTGACCGCTGTCGGCGCCCTGGCCGTCGCCACCGCTACGGGGCACGACGTCGGCACCATCACCCTCGGCACCCCGCACGCCAGGCCACCCGCCGGCCGCCCGTACAGCCGCCCTCCGGCAGGCATGCCGCACACCTGACAGAAGGGGCCCCGGTCGTGGAACGCGAGAGCCTGGAGTACCTGAAGACCCCGGTCGGCGTAGACGGCACCGACCCCACCGGGTACGCCGTGCACGTCGCCCTCCTCGAGGACGGCCTCCGACCGGGGCCCGGCGACTGGCACCCCGCCGCCTGGGAGACCGGCCCGGACGGGCCCCTCGCAGTCCTCCTCGTCGGCCCCGGCGGCGTCCTCGACCCCGGCCCCGGCACCTACCGCACGTGGATCAAGATCACGGCAACCCCAGAAGTGCCCGTCGTGAAGTCGCCCCGATTCCAGATCACCTAGGAGCCCGCCGCCGTGCAGGACGTCATCGAAGCGTGGGACCGCGCAGACCCGCGCGCCATCCACCCCACCCGCGCCACCTCCGAGGACGCGTACTGGCAGTCCGGCACCGAGCAAGCCGCCGCCCTCGCCGGGGTGTTCAAACCGGGCTCCCGGATCGTCGACGTCGGCTGTGGAGACGGCCGAGTCGCCATCCCCCTCCAGCAGCTCGGCTACGACGTAACTGGAGCAGACTCCAGCTCCAACATGCTCCGCCGCCTCGCCGAGACCGAGCCCGGTATCCGGACCGTGCAGTCCACCGGCCCCGACCTCCGGGAGCAGCTCGGCCGGAAGCAGGACGGCGCCTACTGCCTCGCCGTCCTCATCCACCACACCCGCGCAGACGCCCTCGACATCGTGCGCGGCATCGTCGCCGCCGTACGCAAGGGCGGCACCGTCGTCCTCGACTGGCCCGTCTCCGACCGCCCACACGAACGCCGGCACTGGATCGACGTCACCACCTGGGACCCCAGCGAACGCGACACCGCCGCCGACACCCTCGGCCTCGACCCCATCGACAGCCCACTCCCGTGGGCCACATACCGAGTCAGGTGACCCGCATGCCCATGTCTCTCCCCGAGGGCAAGGACTGGTCCCTCGACCGCTTCCGCTACCACCTGCCGAACACCGTCACCGACATCGGCCCCGGCAACGGCACCTACGCCCACCTCTTCCGCCCCACCCACAAGGGCACGTGGTGGACCGGCATCGAGATCCACAAGCCGTACATCGCGAAGTACAAGCTGCGGTCCACGAAGACCCGCACCATGTACGACGAGATCCACGTCGAAGACGCCCGCAACAGCGAGGCGCACCTCTTCCACCGAGACCTCGTCATCTGCGGCGACGTCCTCGAGCACATGCCCCGCGAAGACGCCGTTGCCCTGCTGGAGCGGATCGTGGCAGCAGGGGCGTGGAACATCCTCGTCAGCCTGCCGATCATCGACTTCCCGCAAGGTGAGGTTGACGGCAACCCACACGAAGCCCACCTCCACCAGTGGGACCCCGACGACATGGACCAGGTCCTCGCCGCGCGCGGCGGACGGACCGAGACGATGCGGGGGCAGACGCTCGGCTGCTGGTGGTGGAACCGTGGCTGACCAGCCCGTCGGGCAGATCCTGGACGCCCTCGGCGTCACCCTCGATCTCGACGAAGGCGACATGCCCGTCGACGCCCACGCCATCATGAAGATCGTGAAGGCCGACGGCACGGTCAGCCTCGTCAAGGCGGTCAGCGAGTCCCTCGACTGGATCACCACGCTCGGCATGCTCACCGCCGCCCTGGAGATCGAGAACGGCGGCTACGTCGACAGCCGCAACGACGACTGACGGAGGCCGCCGTGTCCGGAGGCTGGAAGGGCAGCGACCGCAAGAGCCGGCTCCCCACCGGCTGGGACAAGACCCGCGCCCGCATCCTCGCCCGCGACCCCGTCTGCGTCCTCTGCGGCGTCAGAACCAGCCGCTTCTGCGACCACATCGAAGCCAAGACCGACGACCACAGCGACACCGCCCTCCAAGGCGTCTGCGGCCCCTGCCACGACCAAAAGTCCAGCGCCGAGGGAAACGCCGCCCAACGCGCACACCCCCGGCCCGGCAGACTCCGGCCCCCCGAACAACACCCCGGCCTCCGCTGAAAGGACGGCCCATGCCCGCCTACCTCGTCACCCACTCCGAGACCAGGCGCGGCGACGTCCTCGTCGAAGACCCCCACCTCACCCTCACCCTCACCGACCGATGGGCGCAGCTCTCCGACCAGGACGGCATCGTCCTCGCCCTCCCCGTCGAACAGATCGCCTCCATCACCCGCATCGACCAGCAGGACGACAAGCCACACGAGGAGTGATCCACGATGGCCAGCAAGGGACGAGGAACACGCAGCCGACGAGGCAACGCCGCACAGCTCAGGCGCTACTGGTCCACCGGACAGGGAGCGGCCAAGATCAGGTGGGGCACGCCGGGTGACTGGGGTCGCTGCACCCGCGCGCTCCACAAGTACATGGGCGCTCGGGCCAAGGGCTACTGCCAGCTGCTACACATCCGGAACACCGGAGTCGCGACGGGCAGCAGGCTGAACCCAGGTCGACGCAAGCGGTAGGACACCACCGAGGCGGGCCGGGCCGGCGTGCCGGTGGTCGGCGGTCTGGACCGTCAGCCGTGCACGCTGGGCAGCACGCGACCGCACAGCGGCGAGGCGACACTGACGTCGACAGCATGTGCGAACGACACAGTCATGATCACCTTGAGGTGATCATGAGCGGTCGCCCGCACCGGCCGAGCTCAGGCCAGAGCCTCACGGCGCCACGGACCATGATCGCCGGGAGCGGTCGCGAGCGGCCGGCCGGTCGGCCCGGCAGCCCCCTGGGGGGTGTGCCCCCTCCGGGCGGCCTGGCTGGATCGGGGCCGTATAGCACCTGGCCCCCTGTACGGGTTCCCTAGGCCCCTGACCTGCGGCGACGCCGACCGGCCGGCCAGTGCCCCCGTGCCGCTACACGTCACGGCACGGTAACAGTGCAGGTGGGGGCGCTGTAGCCGTGACACGGGGGCACTAGACTGGGGGGCATGACCTCGACCACTCCCGCCCGCCGCACCCAGTGCGAGCAGTGCGCCGGCCCGCTGCCGCTGATGGCCCGGGCGGACGCCCTGTACTGCGGAGCCACCTGCCGCAAGCGCGCGAGCCGGGCCCGCCTGGCCGCCGAGCGGGCGCGGGTCGAGGGCGAGCAGGCGGCCCGGGTGCCGGCCGAACTGCGAGCCCAGGCCCGGTGGGTCCGGTACTCGTCGAAGAAGGTGCCGCTCCGCATCGACGGCCGGTTCGCCTCGGTACAGGACCCCTCGTCCTGGTCCGACTTCACGGCCGCCTCGAAGGCCTCCGCGGGCGAAGGCATCGGCTTCGTCCTCACGGCCAGCGACGGGATCGTGGTCGTCGACCTGGACCACGCCGTCGAGGACGGCCGGCTCCTGCCGTGGGCGCAGGCGATCGTCGACGAGCTGCCGCCGACATACATGGAACGCGGCCGGTCCGGTACCGGCCTGCACCTGTGGTTCCGCGGCCAGGTTCCGGCCGGGCGCCGGATCCGACGTGGGGAGATCGCCATCGAGGTGTACTCCGACCGCCGCTACATGATCGTGGGCGACCGGGTGTCCGGTACGCCTCTCGAACTTGCCGAGCTGCCTGAGGCGGCTCAGGTGATCGCCTCCCTGGTCTGACGCCCCGGAGGCGTCTCCGGGCGGGGCGCTGACTACCCGCCCGGCGCCCTGGTGGCGCCTCGGACCCTGGAGGTCGCCATGGGCGCTCACGGACCCATCCCGAAGCGCAGTGAGGAGCGCCGTCGCCGGAACAAGAGCGACGGACCGGAGCTGGTGAAGGCCCCGTCGGGGGCGCCGGTGGATCTGCCGGAGCTGCCGGACCCGGACCCGGCGTGGCACGAGATCGCGTACGACTGGTACCTGTCGCTCCGTGAGTCGGGGCAGGCCGCTTTCTACCAGCCGTCGGACTGGGCCGTGGCCCGGTACGCGGCCGAGCTGATGTCCCGGGGCCTGTCGTCGGACCGGCCACCCAATGGGCAGTACGTGGCGGCGCTGGACAGTGTGATGGCGCGGCTGCTGACGACCGAGGGCGACCGCCGGCGCGCTCGGATCGAGCTCGAACGGAAGCCTGCCGAGCGGCCCCTGGCGGCTGTGCAGCCGCTGGACGCGTACCGTGACCTCGCCTCCGGCTGAGGCTGTCCCCGACGTCGTCCGGCCCTTCACGATCGGTCCGACCTGGCAGCGCGGCGAGGACGGCAAGTTCGTGCTGCCGGCGTACACGCTGGGCTGGCAGTGCCTCGCCTGGACGTCGATGTACCTGCAGCACTACGTCGGGAAGGCGTGGCAGTACACGCCGGAGCAGGCCCGGCTGACGCTGTGGTGGTACGCGATGGATCCGGTGACGAACCGGTTCCGGTGGCGTGACGGGGTGCTGCAGCGGCTGAAGGGGTGGGGCAAGGACCCGGTCAAGTCGACGTGGGCCGCGTTCGAGTTTGTGGGGCCGTGCCGGTTCGGTGGGATCGCTGAGGAGGGCAACCCGTGGGGGGTCCCGGCCGGGCAGCCGCTCGGGGTGCAGCATCCGGCGGCGTGGGTGCAGATTGCAGCCGTCAGCCAGGACCAGACGCGGAACACGATGACGCTCTTCCCGTCGATCTTCACGCGGCGGGCGATCCAGGAGTACCGGATCGACCTCGGCAAGGAGATCATCTACGCCGACAAGGGCCGGGCCCGGATCGAGGCCGTCACCTCCTCGCCCCGCGCTTTGGAGGGCGGACGGCCGTCGGCGACGTTCATGGGGGAGACGCATCACTGGCTGGAGTCGAACTCGGGCCACGAGATGGGCGCGGTCATCGAGCGCAACACCACCAAGTCCGCCGACGGGCAGGCCCGGACGATGGCGGACACGAACGCGTACGAGCCCGGTGAGGACTCTGTGGCGGAGCGGACGCGGGAGGCGTACGAGGCCACTGAGGCAGGGCGGGCGGCGGACGTCGGGCTGTTCTACGACAGCCTGGAGGCTCCGCCCGAGGCGCTGCTCACGGAGGCGTGGATCGAGCCGACGCTGCGTGCGGTGCGCGGGGATTCGACGTGGCTGGACATCAGCCGGATCAAGGCGTCGATCCTCGACGTCCGCAACCCGCCCTCGAGGTCGCGCCGGTTCTGGTTCAACCAGATCGTGGCCACCGAGGATGCGTTCCTGGCGGTCTACGAGTGGGACGCGTGCCCGCACGAGGGCATCGCCCTCGAGGACGGCGACCAGGTCGTGCTCTTTTTCGACGGGTCCAAGTCGGACGACGCGACCGGGCTGGTGGCGTGCCGGTTGTCGGACGGGCACGTGCAGACCCTCGGGGTGTGGCAGCGGCCCGCGGGCTGGCCGGAAGGCCGGCCGTGGCGTGTGCCCCGGGAGGAGGTGGACGGTGTGGTCGAGCAGGCCTTCCACCGGTACAAGCCGCTCGCCTTCTTCGCGGACCCGGGCGCCGGCCAGGACGACGCCGACGGCGAACGGTACTGGGACGGCTACATCGACGCGTGGGCGCAGCGGTACGGGAAGCGGCTGAAGCTGAAGGCGGTGACGGCCGGGCATGGGCAGCACGCGGTGATGTGGGACATGCGTGAGCGGCGGCGCCAGCAGGTGTTCACGGAGGCTGTGGACCGGTTCTACCGGGACGTCCTCGAGCGGCAGCTGACCCACGACGGGAGCCGGGAGTTGCGTCGGCATATCGGTAATGCCCGCCGTCGGACGAACGCGTGGGGCTACACGATCGGCAAGGAGCACCGTGAGTCGGCGCGGAAGGTTGACCTGGCGGTGTGTGCGGTCGGGGCGCGGATGCTGCGGCGGATGGTCATGAACAGTCCGGCGTGGGCGAAGCGTTCGACGGTGCGGGGCAAGGGGAGGGTGGTGGTGCT
This sequence comes from Streptomyces sp. NPDC093065, assembly GCF_044754585.1. Classification (NCBI taxonomy): domain Bacteria; kingdom Bacillati; phylum Actinomycetota; class Actinomycetes; order Kitasatosporales; family Streptomycetaceae; genus Streptomyces; species Streptomyces sp. NPDC093065. The sequence continues at coordinate 172,382 of NZ_JBIVPJ010000013.1, forward strand.
GCGGTGACGATTCCTACTCTTCCGCTGCTGTCGCTGTCGGATGACGAGCAGCTGATGCTGACGATGCTGCGGACGGATCTGCTGTCGTGCCGTGTCGGGCTGGAGCTGCTGGACGCGTACATGAATGGCGAGCAGCTGGTTCGCGATCTGGGCATCAGTATTCCGCCGCAGCTCAAGGGCCTGCACACGGTGATCGGTTGGCCGCGGATCGGTGTCGAGTCGTTGGAGCGGCGCCTGGACCTCGAGGCGTTCCGGTGGGCGGACGGCTCCGACAGCAGTGAGCTGACGGAGATCGCCGCGGCGAACGATCTGTTCGACGAGGCCAGCCTCGCGCACTTGGACGCCCTGACGTATGGGCGGGAGTACGTGACGGTCGGCTCGGGTGACGGTGACATGCCGCCGCTGATCACCTACGAGTCGCCGCTCGACATGACGCTGCTGTGGGATGCCCGGCTGCGGATGGCGGTGTCGGCGCTGCGGGAGTGCCAGGCGGACCGGTACGACTACGGGCTGTCCCCGGACGAGCGGCTGGTGACGCTGTATCTGCCGGACCAGACGGTGTACGCGCTGGAGGCGGGGAACGGCTGGGAGGTCGTGGACCGCGACGAGCACGGGCTGGGCATGGTGCCGGTGCTGCGGATGGCGAACCGGCAGCGGACGGCGGACCGGGTGGGTCGGTCGGAGATCACTCCGGAGGTCATGTCCATCACGGATGCGGCGTGCCGGCGCCTGATGGGCATGGAGGTGGCCGCGGAGTTCTTCGGGGCGCCGCAACGCTACCTGCTGGGTGTGACGGAGGCGGCGTTCCAGGACGCTGACGGGAACGCGAAGACGGCGTGGGAGACGTACATCGGCCGGGTCCTCGCCCTGGAGCGGGACGAGGACGGCAGCATCCCGTCGGTCGGGCAGTTCGCGGCGCACGACCCGACGGGCATGACGAAGATCATCGACTTGTACGCGCGGATCATGGCGTCTCAGCTGTCCGTGGCGCCGCACGTCCTCGGGTACAGCAGTGACAACCCGGCCTCGGCGGATGCGATCCGGTACGCGGACAACGGGCAGGTGAAGAAGGCCGAGCGGTGCATTCGCCGCTTCTCCTCCACCCATCGGGACTCGATGCGGCTGGCGTTGTGGTTTAGGGACGGTGCACCGCCGCCGAAGGAACGCCGGATCGACACGGTCTGGCGGAACCCGGCGACGCCGACGATCGCCGCCCAGACGGACGCCGCGGTGAAGCTCGTCCAGGCCGGCATCATCCCCGCCGACGGTGACGTGGTCCTCGAGATGGCCGGGTTCACCGAGGACCAGCGCAAGCGGGTCCAGGCCGAGCGGCGCCGGTCGGCAGGCAGGCAGTCGGGCGGCGATCTCCTGGACCGGCTGGCGGAACTCGGCGGTGAGGAGACGGTGCCGGCGCTGGTGCCTGCGGGTGAGGAACTCGCTGATGGCGACGGTCTCTGACGGGGACCGGCCTGCGCTCCGGATGAGGGCGGCGCAGCGCGGGCTGTCGCGGCTGCTGCTGCGGGATGTGCGGCTGCTGCGGCGGCTCCTGGTCCCCTCCAGGCTGCAGGTGTCGGTCCCGGCGTGGATCGCCGCGGTGCTCGAGCTGGTGGATCAGCATGCCGAGACGGCGGGGGCGCTGGCGGCCGACTTCTACGAGGCGCAGCGTGATGCCGCTGGTGTTCCGGGCCGGTTCGTGGCGGAGCCGCCGGAGCCGCCGGGCCGTGAGCAGGGCGAGAGCGGTCTGCGGTGGGCAACGAAGGACCTGTGGCCGCGGGATGAGGCGGTGGCGACGCCCGTGCAGGCCGAGCCTCTGGAGGTGCGGCTCGAGGTGGCCCAGCGCAAGGCCGAGGGCGTCGTGCAGAAGCTGGTGGTCGACTACGGCCGGCAGACGGTGCGGCGGGCGGTCGACCGGGACCGCGGGGCAGTCGCCTACGCCCGGGCGGCCGCGTTGGGCGGCTGCTCGTTCTGCAAGCTGATGGCGTCCCGCGGCGCGGTCTACAAGAACGCGCAGACGGCCGGCCGCGACGCGAACGACCGCTTCGAGGGGGGCGCGTCAGTGGCGAAGTTCCACGACAACTGCCACTGCGCGATCGTCCCCGTCTTCCGTGGACAGCGCTTCGAGCTGTCCCCGCAAGCTGCCGAGTGGGACCGCCTGTACCGGGAGTACGCGGCGGGTCACCCGGGAGACCAGCTCCGTCTGTTCCGGCGGGCGCTGGCCGAGCACGACAGCAATCCGCTGCCGGGCTCTTACTGATCAACCCCTTATGGCCGCCCTGGAGGTGGCCTTTCTCAGCCCCAGGAGGGCGACACAGCCATGCCCGAAGAGACCGAGACCGAGCAGGTCGAACAGCAGCCGCAGGAGCCGAAGACCGCCCCGGAGGCGGGCAAGGACGCCGAGGAGCCGTTCGATCTGGCACGCGCCAAGGAGAAGATCCACAAGGCGAACGCTGAAGCGCTGGGCCTGCGGAAGCGACTTGAGGCGCTGGAGCCCCTCGCGGCGAAGGCGAAGGAGCTGGAGGACGCGCAGAAGACGGAGACCGAGCGGCTCACGGAGCAGCTCGCCGCCGAGCGGGAGCGCGCCGCGAAGGCTACGCGTACGGCGGTGGCATCGAAGGTCGAGGCCCTTGCGGCGAAGACCTTCGCGGACCCGGAGGACGCGGCCGGGGCCCTGGACTTGGCGGCGTACGTCGACGAGTCGGGGGTCATCGACTCCGAGCGGATCAAGGCGGATCTGGCGGCGCTGCTGGAGCGGAAGCCGCACTGGGCCCGCCCCGACGAGGGGGCGGCGCCGCGGCGTCCGGCTCCGGACCGCACGCAGGGCTCCTCGGGCAACGGCAACCGCAGTACTTCCGATCCCGGCGCGATCTTCGCCGGGCTCATGGACCAGGCCCTGAAGGGCCGCTGAGAGAGGTAGCCCTCCATGGCAGCAACAGAACCGATCAAGCTGAGTGACGTCTCCGCGACGTTCCTCCCGCCGACCCTGACCGGGCCGGTTTTCGAGAAGTCCGTCGAGCAGTCGGCGGTCATGTCCCTGTCCCGCCGGGTGCCGCTCTCCATGAGCGCGAACACGGCGGTGCCGGTGCCGCTGGACGTGCCCACCGCGGACTGGGTGGACCAGGCCGGCCGGAAGCCGCTCGGTACGGGCGGCATGGACATCAAGCAGATGTCCGGCAAGAAGATCGCCGTCCTCATCCCGGTGGCGATGGAGGTCGTGCAGTCCAACGCGGCCGGGCTGTGGAAGCAGCTGCAGACCGACCTGCCGACCGCGTTCTCCCGGGCGTTCGACCGGGCGGCGATCCACGGCAAGACGATGAAGGGCGCCACCGGCCCCTTCACCGACTTCCTTGCTGACACGTCCAAGAGTGTCGAGCTCGGCACTGCCTCGCAGTCGACGGGCGGCATCTGGAAGGACTTCGTCGACGGCATGGAGGAGATCGTCGACGACGACTGGGACTACACCGGCACCGTCGCCGACCACCGGCTTCAGCCGAAGCTCCTCGGGGCGACCGACACCACAGGGCGTCCGATCTTCGTGGAGACCCGGACGCCGGGCACCGACATGGCCCTGGCCGGGTCCCTGATCGGTAACCCCCTCGCCTACTCCCGCTCCGTGTCGGGCAAGGTGCGCCGTCAGTCGAGCAGCGTCGACTCCGGGCTGCGGGCGATCGGCGGGGACTGGTCGCAGACCGCCTACGGCATCGGCATGGACATCTCCGTGAAGATCAGCCGCGAGGCGACGTATATCGACGAGGACGGCGGCGTGCACTCCGCGTTCCAGGAGAACCTCGTTCTCCTGCTCGCCGAGGCCTACTACGGCTTCGTCCTCGGCGACGTCGAGGCCTTCGTGAAGTTCACCGGCACCCCGGCCGGCACCTGATGGCGGCGGCGGTCCCGGCTTCCGCGCCGGGCGGGACCGCGCCCCTGCGGATCGTGGCCCGAGTGCACGCGATGCCCCCGCAGCACAACGCGGGGGCCGAGCACATGCTCGTCAGCATGCTGCGTCCGCTGGTGGAGCGTGGACACGACGTGTCCGTGTGGCTGTCCCGGTACGGCAAGGCCCGCAAGCCGTACGCGTACCAGGGCATCCGTGTGGTTCCGGTCGAGGCCCGCCTCGACTTCGCGACCGCGGTCCGCCAGGCGGACGTTCTGGTGTCCCATCTGGAGTGCGTGCCGTCGACGTCGGCTCTGGCCCGCGGCTACGGCAGACCCGTCGCGGTCATCTGCCACAACACGTTCCGGCCGACGTTCCGGGACATGGCGGCCGGCGGCACCGCGCTCGCCGTCTACAACAGCGAGTGGATGCGGGCCGAGGCAGACCTCTTCTTCTCCGAGTATCCGAAGGCGGTCCGGCCGCCCGCGGAGATCGTGGTCCGCCCGCCGGTCGTCGCCGCCGAGTACGCGACGAAACCCGGCAGCGCGGTGACACTCATCAACTGCAACGAGGCGAAGGGCGGCAGAGTCCTCGAGGCGTTGGCCAAGCGCATGCCGGAGCAGCAGTTCCTCGCCGTGCGGGGCGCGTACGGGGAGCAGGTCCTGCCCGATCACCTGCCGAACGTCGAGGTCGTTGAGCACGTGGACGGTGCCGGCATGCGGGAGCAGGTGTACGGGCGGACCCGGGTGCTGCTGATGCCGTCCTCGTACGAGTCGTGGGGGCGGGCCGGTGTCGAGGCGCTGGCCTCGGGCATTCCGGTGGTCGCGCACCCGACGCCCGGTCTGTGTGAGTCCCTCGGCGAGGCCGGGATCTTCGTGGACCGAAGTGATGTCGACGCCTACGAGGCGGTGCTCCGCAAGGTTCTGCAGCCGTCCGAGTACCGGCTGGCGTCGAAGCGGGCCCTGGCCCGCAGCGCCGAACTCGACCCGACGGTCGAACTCGGCGCCTGGTGTGACGCAGTGGAGGCCCTGGCCAGATAGGAGGACGGCATGGCGTTCACCGCTCCGACGGCCGAGCAGCTCGGCATGTACCTGGGGCTCGGTGAGATCCAGGGGGACCGGGCGGACCTGCTCATCGCGCAGGCGGTCGCGCTCGCCGAGTCGGTGGTGCGCCCGCTGCCTGAGCAGGCGACCGCGGTCGTCCTGTCCGTGGCGGGCAGGGCGTACGTCAACCCGCAGCAGGTCAGCTACGAGACGATCGGTCCGATGTCGGTGCAGCGGCCGACCGGCAGCGGCGGACTGTATCTGACGAAGGCCGACAAGGCCGCGCTGAAGAGCCTCGCCGGGCGGGGTGGCGCCTTCACGGTGGACCCGACCCCTGCCGATGCGGACCCGTCACCAACGTGGCCGGTCGACTCGGGCGCCGGGCCGGGCCTGTTGTACGAGCCCGGCTGGGGGTGGGTGTGAGTGCCAGCCCCTTATCCGTACGGGGAGACCATCGTCCGGCTGCGGCGTGGTCCGTCGCCCGGCAGGGACGGCCGCGGGCAGCCGCTGCCCGGGGTGCTCGAGGAGACGCCCATCCGGGGCTGCGTCGTGGCGCCGCGGGCTGAGACTCCGCAGGTCGGCGGGGACCAGCAGCAGGCCCGGGATACGGTCGTCGTCGGGTTCACCGTGTACGCACCGGCCGGCACAGACGTAGCCACGACGGATCAGTTCCGGATCCGGGGCCAGGTCTGCGAGGTGACCGGCGAGCCCGGTGACTGGCGGCAGTCCCCGTTCACGGGCACCGCCGGCCCGGTCCAGTTCGCGGCCGACCGGGTGACCGGCTAGCCGCGCGCCTGCTCAACGGCGACGACCAGCTTCGCCGCGGCGTCGTTGCTCTTGCGCGGGATGGACAGGGAGTGCGGGTCCTCGTACGGGGGCCGTCCCGCATGCAGGACACCGCCCTTCTCGCCTGCGGCCACAGCTCCGGGAAGCAGGAACTGCACGTAGCCGTGCACCAGCCGGGTCCCCGTTTTGAGGCGGGTGCCGGTGACGTCGGCGGCCCGGATCCGTACGGGTGCCGGCTTCGGCCCCACCGGAGTCTTCGTGATGGTGATCCACTCGCCGTCGAAGCTGATGCTGCCGAGTACGCCCTTGACGTCCATGTCCGCCCCCAGACCGGTTGTTGAGGAGTTGAGGGTATGGCAGCACGGTTCAAAATGTCCCGGAGAGGGGTCGGCGAGCTGCTGCGGTCGCCGATGGTGGCGGCGGAGATGCTGCGCCGCGCCGAGGCCATCAAGGATGTCGCGACGGTGATCTCCCCGGTGGACATCGGCAGTGAGCGGCCCGGCCTGTACAAGGCGTCGTGGAACGCCAGAGTCGAGCAGCGCGCGGTGGGCAGGTCGCGGAAGAAGCGCGCCGTCGGTGTGGTGAGCAACCCGGTCTACTACGCGCGGTGGGTGGAGTACGGCACCGAGCAGGTGCCCGCCCATCACGTGCTGCTGCGTGCCGCCCGGGCTGGGGGCGGAGGGTGACCGCGCTGGTCGACATCGAGGCGGAGCTCATCGCCCTTGGCACGGTCCGCTTCCCGCAGGCGGTCGTACGCGACGAGCTGGACAACCGGCTCGGCGGCGAGCTGCCGACGATCCAGATCGAGCAGGCCCCCGGAGGGGACGACGACGGGCTGCGGCTGTCGAGGCCGCTCGTCGACATCAACGTCTACGCCGCCACCCGGGGGTCGGCGTTCGCTCTGGCTCACGAGGTGCACGCCTGGGTGACCGGCGAGCTCCGCGGCATGGCCACCGACCGCCTCGTCATCGGCCGCACCGGTGCCCTGGCCCTGCCCGCGGCCAGGCCGTACGAGAACACCGCCCTGCGTCGTGTCGGGGCGACCTACGAGATCTACTGTCACCCGGTCTCCTGACCGGCTGGGCCCGCGCCGGACCCACCCCTCAAGCCCCGCCGCCGTGCGGGGTTTTCGCATGTCTGGAGACCCTTCATGGTTCAGATCACCCGCGCGGCGGACCTCACGACCATCGGTGCGAACGGCGGCGGCTGGGTGGCCGCCACCGGCACCAGTGCGCCGGAGTCGCCGCTGATCCAGCCCGTCAGCCCGTGGGAGCCGCTCGGTTCCATCTCGGACGACGGCCTCACCTACGGCTTCGACGAGGACTCCCAGGAGTTCACCCCGTGGGGCCTGACCTCCCCGTTCCGCACGCAGATCACCAAGAGCGTGCGGACGTTCGGGGTGACGCTGTGGGAGACCAGCCGCATCGCCGTGCAGTCGATCATGTACCGGATCCCGGCGGGCGACCTCGCCCCCGACGAGGAGTCCGGCCTCACCGCCTACGCCGAGACCGCCAGCCCGACGCCGGACCGCCGCGCGTGGTGGTTCCTCGTGATGGACGGGGACACCGCGAAGGGCTTCTACGTCCCCCAGGGCGAGGTCTCCGACCGCTCGGACGTGACCTTCAAGCAGGACGAGATGTCCGGCTACGAGATCACCGTCACCGCCTACCCGGACGAGGCCGGCAACACGGTCTACCACACGGACAAGCTGCCGGTGACGCCCGAGTACTCCGGCTCCTGACCTCTGGCCGGGAGCCCCTCTGATCGGGGTGGTGGGCCGACTCTGGCGCGGGCCCGGCCCGCCACCCCCCCCCTTTCCTCACATGACCGATGCCCGCGCCCAGCACAGAAAGGCTCGCGCCCATGGCCACCACCCGAAAGACCACCCCCACACGCGCCGCGCGCCCCGCACGGCCCGCCCGTGAGACCGCCGCCCCGCGCCCCGCCGCACGGGCCGACGACGACCTGCAGGGCGAGGAAGAGACGGAGTACACGGAGGCCGACGCGCAGGAGGCGGAGGCCACCGGCCACTACGTCACCAGCGAGCTGTGCGGCGAGGAGGTCAGGATCATCCCGCCCGGCGCCTGGCGGCAGTCCTGGCGGCGCCTCCTCATGAGCGGGCAGATCGACGAGTTCGCGCAGATCACCCTCCACCCCGACGACTACGAGCTGTACGAGGAACTCGATCCGACCAACGACGAGTTCGGCGACCTCGTGAACATGGCGTCCGAGCGAGCCGGTGAGAGCCCGGGGAAATCGCGTGGACCCGCTCCGTCGTCGAGGCGCACGCGGAGGCGGTAGAGGGCGACCTCGCCTTCTACTACCCGAGGTCCGAGGACCAGATCGACGCCTACCACCGCGGGGAGATGACGGCCCGCCGGCTGCGGGTGCTGATCCAGCGCCTGCCGCCGGAGTCCGCCACCATGACCGCCCTGCGCAACGCCATGACCGCCGAGGAACTGGCGGAGCAGGCGGGCAAGGGCGAACCGGAGAAGGGCCGCTGGTCGCAGGCCGAGCAGCTCCTCGCCCTGGTCGTCGACCGCGTGGCCCGCCTCGAGCACATCACCCTCCTCGCCAACACCGGCAAGGGCTCGAAGAAGCCGACCCCGCCGGAGCCGGTCCGCAGGCCCGGTGCGCAGCCGCCCAAGCCGAAGCCGAAGCTCACCGGCACGGGCGCGGACTGGCTCTTTCACATGATCAATGGGGGCGCCGCGTAGCGCCACGGGAGGAGTGTGCCGTGGCCATCAGCATCGGCTCCGTCGAAGTCGACGTCATCCCCAACACGCGGGGCATCTACCAGCGGCTCCGCGATGGCATCGTCCCGGCCGCGACGCGGGCTGGGGAGAACGCCGGCAACGCGGCCGGGCGGGCGTTCGGCCCGGCGATGACGTCGTCGATCTCCGACACGATCGGCGAGCGTGTCGGGACTCAGATCGGCCGTCAGATCGCCACCCGGATCGCCGCGTCGATCCGCGACAGCATCGGCGACGGCATCACCCGGGGCGGGCAGGCCGCACGCCCGGCCGCGACCCGGCAGGGCGACCAGGCCGGCGGCGCGTTCGCCCGGTCGCTGAAGACCCGGCTCGAGACCGCGTTCCGCAGCATGCCGAAGATCAACGTCGGTCTGAACGACACCGGCGTCGATGCGGACCTCGCACGGCTGAGGGCCCGCCTGGAGTCTCTGTCGGGCCGGACGATCGGCATCGACATCGACGCGGAGACCGCGCGTGCGCAGGCCGCGGACATCGAGGAGCGGCTGCGCCGGATCGGCGCCGCGCACCCCAACGTCGCCGTACGGGCGGACACCGCGAGGGCGATCGCTGAACTGCAGGCGCTGCAGGCGCAGATCGACGAGGTGTCCCGGGACCCGGCCCATATCCGGGTGGAGACCGACGGCACGTTCGGTCAGCGGCTCCGTGCGCAGGTGCAGGCCGCGGAGGCGTCGCTGCCGAACATCAACATCACCGCCGACAGTACGCCTGCTGAGGTGGAGATTGCCCGGCTGCGGGCGCAGCTGACGGCGCTGCGGGACGTGCGGATCGGCGTCGACATGGACGCTGCCACCGCGACCGCCCGTATCGAGGCGATCCAGGCGCGGCTGCAGCGTCTGGCCGCGTCGGACGCGGACGTCGCGGTCCGTGTGGACACGGGCGCCGCGCTGGCTCAGCTGGCCGTCTTTCAGGCCGCGCTGAACCGGATCGACGGGCAGACGGCTACCGCGAACGTCCGCGTGTCCGGTATGCAGGCCCTGATCACCGCGGCGATCACGTTCGGTCCGGCGATCATCCCGGTGCTGCCGGTGGTCGCGGCCGGTCTCGGCGCGGTCGCCGCGGCGGGTACGGCGGCGGCCGTGGGGATCGGCGCGGTGGGCCTGGTGGCCCTGCCGGCGCTGAAGGGGATCGGGTCGGCTCTGCAAGCGCAGAAGGCGGCTCAGGACGCGGCGACGAACGCCACCTACCAGGGTGGTCAGGCGGCTGGGCAGGCGGCGGCGCGTGCCTCGCAGATGGCGGGTGCGCAGCAGGCGCTGGCGACGGCGCACCGTAACGCGGCCCGGCAGATCCAGCAGGCCGAGCAGGCTGTCGGGGACGCCGTCCGTAACGCGGCGGAGGCCAACGATCGTGCGGCCAAGCAGGTCAAGCAGGCCAAGCAGTCCCTCGCGGATGCCGTGCGTACGGCTGCGGAGCGGCAGCAGGATGCGGCGGAGCAGGTCGCGCAGGCCGAGGAGTCCCTCGCGGATGCGCAGAAGTCGGCGCGTCAGGCGCAGCAGGACCTCACCCAGGCGAGGAAGGACGCCGAGGCGCAGCTGGCGAAGCTGTCGGACCGGGTGGCTGACGCGCAGCTCTCGGAGCGGGACGCGGTCCTGGACGTGCAAGAGGCCGAGATCAAACTGCGGGCGGTGCAGGCGGCCGGCGCGCAGGTGTCGCTGATCGACCAGCAGCGTGCGCAGCTCGCCTACGACCAGGCGGTGCAGCGGCTCAAGGAGCAGCGGCAGGAGACCAAGGGTCTGGTCGCGGAGAAGAAGGCCGCGGACAAGGCCGGGGTGGAGGGGTCGGAGACGGTCCAGGCGGCGCAGGAGCGGCTGGCGGCGGCGGAGAAGGGTGTCGCGGACCAGCAGAAGGGTCTGGTGAAGGCCCGGGCGTCGGCGGCCCGTCAGCAGGTGGAGGCGCAGCGGCAGATCACGGAGGCGCAGGAGCGGGTCGCCGAGGCCTCGCGGAACGTGTCGAAGACGCAGGAGGACGGGGCGCGTTCGGTGGCGCGCGCTCAGGAGTCGCTGGTGGCTGCTCAGCAGTCGGCGGCGGACTCGATCGCGTCGGCGCAGCGTCAGGTGGAGTCGGCGTCGAGGTCGGCCGCCAGTGGGGTGGACCAGGCGGCGATCGCGCAGGCGAAGTACAAGGCGGAGCTGGCGAAGATGACGCCGGCCGCCCGGGAGACGTTCTTCGCGTTCCTGGACTTGAAGGATGCGTTCTCGTCGTGGTCGCGGTCGCTGCAGCCGGCGGTGATGCCGCTCTTCACGCGGGCTTTGGGCGGGCTGAAGAACTCGCTGCCGGGTTTGACGCCGTTCGTGCTGGAGGCGGCGGATGCCATCAGCGGGCTGCAGGACCGGGTGTCTGCCGGTTTCAAGTCCCCGTGGTGGCAGTCCTTCAAGAAGGACTTGAAGGGCTCGGTCGGCCCGGCCATCGAGGGCCTGGGGGTCAGCTTCGGCCGGATCTTCAAGGGCATGGCGGGGATCATCCAGGCCTTCCTCCCGCACATGGATTCGATTTCGGAGCGGATGCAGCGGCTCACGGGCCGGTTCGCCGACTGGGGCACGAACCTCAAGGGGTCGCCGAAGTTCGAGAAGTTCCTGAAGTACGCCTCGGACATGGGGCCGAAGCTGTCCGGCGCCCTGCGGGACGTGATCGATGCGGTCTTCCAGTTGGCGCGTGCCCTGTCCCCGATCTCGGGTCGCCTGCTGCAGCTCCTCGGGGGCATCGGGGATGCGATCGCCACGGTCGCCGATCATGCGCCGTGGCTGGTCCAGGCCATCTGGGGCGTGATCGTGGTGTGGCGCCTGTGGACGCTCGGGGTGTGGGCGTTCAACGCGGCGATGGCCGCGAACCCCATCACGTTGATCATCATCGGGATCGTGGCGCTCGTCGCCATCGTCGTCTACTGCTACAACAAGTTCGGCTGGTTCCGGGAGGGAGTGCAGGCTGCCTGGGCTGGCATCCGGGCGGGCGGTAAGGCGGTCCTCGACTGGGTCAGGGGCCCATTCGTCGGCTTCTGGACGAAGACTCTTCCCGACGGGTTCAAGTCCGGCTGGGGCAAGATCAAGTCTGGTGTGCTGTTCCCTGTCCGGGACTACTTCACCAAGACCATCCCCGGCTGGGGTTCGACCCTGAAGAGCAAGGTCGTCGGGAAGTGGCACGAGACGCGGGCCGGGGTCCTCGACGGCTGGAACAAGATCAAATCCGGGGCGGTCTATCCGATCCGGGACTTCTTCACCAAGACCATCCCCGGCTGGGGCACGACCCTGAAGAACAAGGTCGTGTCGGCGTTCGATGGTGCGGCAAGCGGTGTCAAGAAGGGCTTCGACAAGATCCGCGAGTATGCGAAGAAGCCCGTCCAGTTCATCGTTGACACCGTCTACAACAAGGGCATCGTCGGTGTCTGGAACAAGATCGCCGGAGCCTTCGGGGCGAAGAAGCTCGAGAAGTACTCCTTCGCCTCCGGTGGCATCATGCCTGGCTACACGCCGGGCCGCGACGTGCACAAGTTCGTGTCGCCGACCGGTGGTGCGCTGGAACTGTCGGGCGGCGAGGCGATCATGCGGCCCGAGTTCACCCGGGCCGTGGGCTCCGGCTTCGTCGGGGCCATGAACTCGCTGGCCATGTCCCGCGGGACGAAGGGCGTGCAGGAGGCCCTCGCGCCGCTCCTGGGTGGCAGCGCACCCATGGCCACCGACCGGTCGCTGCCCTACGCGAGCGGCGGCGTCTTCCCGACGCAGCGCTTCGCAGGCGGCGGGATCTTCGGCTGGATCAAGGACAAGGCATCGGCAGCGGTCGGCGCCGGGTCTGCCGTCTGGAACAAGATCAAAGAGGGGGCGTCCTGGCTGAAGGACGGGCTGGAGGCATCGGCGCGAGCCGGGGTGAAGCATGTCGTCGACCCGCTGCTGGCCAAGTTCCCCGGCGCGGACACCGGCTTCGGGAAGATGATCCGCCGCATCCCGACGAAGATCATCGACAGTCTGTTCGGCTACACCAAGGAGGCGGACAAGAGAGGCGGCGGCGGCATCGGCGGCCCCCGCATCCAGGCCGCCCTCAACTGGGTGAAGACCCAGAACGGGCTGCCCTACCAGTGGGCGGGCAACGGCGACCCCAGCTGGGACTGCTCCGGCCTCATGTCGGCGATCGAATCCGTCATCCGCGGGCAGAAGCCCCACCGCCGGTGGGCCACCGGCGCGTTCTCCGGCAAGACTGCCCCGCCCGGCTGGGTGTACCACGGCAACAGCCCCTTCAAGATCGGCATCACCAACGCCGGTGTCGGCCACACCGCAGGCACCCTCGGCAAGACCAACGTCGAGTCGAGGGGCGGCGACGGCGTGGTCGTCGGCAGCCGGGCCCGGGCCTACAACGACCGCCTGTTCACCAGCTGGTACGGGTTCGAGCCCGGCAAGTACGACTCCGGCGGCTACCTCCAGCCCGGCCTCAACCTCGCCTACAACGGCACCGGCCGGCCCGAGCCCGTGTTCACCGCGCAGCAGGCCAACGCCCTCCTGCGCGGTGGCGGCCCAGACGGCGGGCTCGGGGACCTGTCCGTCGCCGTGTTCGTCGGCGACCGGGAGATCACCGACATCGCCCGGGCCGAGGTCCGCCGCTCCAACGGCGAGCTGCTGCAGGCCATCAACGCGAACTGAAAGGGGTGGTGGCCTGTGGCGATCCCCGGGAACCTGCTGTCGCAAGCGGCAGAGTCGATGGACCCGACTCCCACAGCAGGGTGGCGGCCCCGCCAGAACTGCGTGATCTCCAGCGGCGTGGGCGGCCGGAACGGGCCGACCTGCCTGGCCATGAAGAGCAACGCGTCGGGCGTCATGTCGGTGGAGACGATCACCGGCTATCCCATCAGCGAAGGCCAGCTCTACCAGGTCTTCGCCGACGCCGCCGGAGCCGACCAGCCGGAACGGATCGGCCTGCGCTGGCTCGACGACACCTACACCGAAGTTGCGACCACCTGGTCACTGACCACGGCAGCAGCTTCGGCATCGTGGCATCGCATCGGCGTCGCCGACACGGCACCGGCCGGTGCCACACGCGTACGCGTCATCGTCGAGGCGACCGCAGGAGCAGCGAACCGGACCTGCTACGCAGAGAACGTCTACCTGGGCCGGCCGATCCGCACGACAGGCAACCTCCTGGACTTCAACACGGAGTCCGCGGAGGTCGACGCCTCGGGCTGGGTCCCGGACACGAACGCGACCGTCAGCCGGCAGGCGCCCGCGGTGTCCTGGGGGGTGAACACCTACACGGCGGGCGGCTCCGTGATCGCGGCGACCGCGGTCGCCGCGGGGAACTGCCGGATCATCACAGCGGCCCGGCCGACGGTGACACCGGGCACCGAGTACCTGGCGTACGCCTACCTGCAGCCGCCGACGAGCGGGTCGACAACCTGGGTGGAGCTCCGCTTCTACGACGACACCGGCACCCAGCTGTCGGCGACACGCAGCGTCCTGGCAGCCCCGGGTTCGACGGGCTACTACCGGCAGTGGGTGTCCGCCCCGGCCCCGGCAGGGGCGGTGACGTGCGCCCTCGCCGCCGGGATCGACAGTGCGACGCTCGGCCAGGTCCTCAGGGTCGAGACCGCAGTGGTCGGGGCGGCGTCGCAAACCGTGGCGGGCACGGTCATCCCGACGGCCGAGGGGAACTTCGAGCAGGGCGTGGCCGGCTGGTCCACGGTGGCAGGGGCGGCGACCGTAGCCCGGTCCACACCGTGGGGTGCGGCAGCGATCTCGGGGGCCTACGCGCTGGCCATCACGTCGGCGACGGCCACGACGTCCACCGTGCGCTCGCCGCTGTTCGCCACACCGGCCGCCGAGGGGCACAACTGGCGGCTGCAGGTCTACGCCAAGCAGTCGGCCGGCAGCTTCACGTCGTTCACGATCCAGATCCACTGGTACGACGCGGGCGGGGCCAGCCTCGGCGTGTCGGGGACCGGATACGCGTTCCCGAACAGCGACTGGTACCTCCTGACGACGGACGATGTGGCGCCGGCCGGTGCGGTGCAGGCCGCGGTCGAGCTCGTCGCGGTGGCGGCGGCGACGAACTCCGTCGTGTTCGTGGACGGGGTGGCGCTGTGGCAGGTACTGCCCCTGACCGAGGTGGTCACCGACGACGAGCGTGGCTACGCCCGGGTGACCGTCCGGGAGCTGCCGGTCGGGGGGCGGGTGTCGCTGTACCGGGTCCTCCCGAACGGGGACCGGACTCTGGTGCGGGGCCCGGACGGGCTGATCGACCGCCAGGCGATCACGTCTGACCTGCTCGTCGTCGAGGACCACGAGGCGCCGCTCGGAGTGCCGGTCGTGTACCGGCTGGAGATCGACAACGGGTCCGGTGTGGCGACCAGGACGACCGACGAGATGCTCCTCGTCCTCGGCGATGTCAACGAGACCTGGCTGAAGGACCCGGGGAATCCGCAGAGGAACATGCGGGTGGTGGTGCAGGAGCCGCCGGAGTGGAAACGCCCCGTCGAGCAGTCGGCGATGGTCGTCCGGGGCCGCCGCAACAAGGTCGTCCTGACGGGCCGCCGCCAGGGCCTGGAAGGCGACCTGTCGGTGTGGACGCGCACCGACGACGAGCGGGCCGCCCTGCACTACCTCCTCGACTCGGGCAACGTCCTGCTGTGGCAGGCGATGCCGGGGATGGGCGTCGAGGACCTGTACGTGAACGTCGGCGAAGTGGGCGAGGCGCGGACGGGCGGCCTGGCCCAGGAGCCGTGGCGGTCGTGGACGCTGCCGCTGACGCAGGCGGACATGCCGGTGACAACCGGCATCAACGGCAGCGGCGGCCGCACATGGCAGGACGTCGTCACCGAGTTCGCGACGTGCGCCGACGTCCTCGAGGCCTACGAGACCGCCGAGGACCTCCTCCTCGACCGAAGGGCCGGGTGATGCCGTGTACCCGGTGAGCAGCCGGTTCCTGGCCCGCCTCGCCGAGTCCCACGAGGTCGTGACCCGGGTCCAGCTCTTCCGCACGGACGGCTCCGTCCTCGACCTCGAGCACACAGGCGGAGCCGTGACCGTGGACCGCGGGCAGGCCATCCGCCGCACCTGCACGGCCACCTGCGCAGACCTCTCGGTGATCCCCCGGACCCCGGCCGACAAGCTCGCCACCTACGGCGCGCGGCTGCGGATCTCCCGCGGGGTCGCCTTCGGGGACGGCTCGCAGGAACTCGTGCCGCTGGGGGTGTTCCGTCTGGACTCGGTGGACGGGGACCTGACGGAGGGCCCGGTCACGCTGCAGGGCAAGTCGCTGGAGGCGTGCATCGCCGACGACAAGTTCACGCAGGTGTGGACGGCGACGGGCACGGTCGTCGGCGCGGTCACCGCACTGATCACCCGGTCACTGCCGGACGCGGACGTGATCAGCACGATCACCGACGGGCCGATCGGCGCACGCACCTTCGACATCGAGGCGGACCCGTGGGCCGGAGCCCAGGAGATCGCGGCCGCCGCGGGCGCCGAGGTCTACACGAACGCCGACGGCGTGTTCGTGATCGCCGAGATGCCGGACCTGCTGACGGCCGTGCCGGTGTGGGCGGTCGAGGCCGGCGAGGGCGGCGTGTACGTGACGGGGAACAGGGCCATGGCCAGCGACGGCGTCTTCAACGGCGTGCTGGCCCGGGGAGAGAACGTCTACGAAGGGGTTCCGCCGGTGTCGTATCTGGCGACGGACAGCGACCCCGGGTCCCCGACCTACTGGGACGGGCCGTACGGGCGCCGGCCCATGTTCTACTCCAGCTCGACTCTGGTGTCGCTGGCCGCGTGCCAGCAGGCCGCGACACTCAAGCTGGCCGCGGCCAGGGCCCCCAACGCGACGGGGGACTTCACCTCACTGCCGAACCCGGCGCTCGAGCCGGGCGACGTCCTGCGCGTGTCCCACCCCGACGGCTCCCGCGAACTCCACCAGGTCGCGAGCTTCAGAGTGCCCCTGGACGAGGGCGGGGACTTCCCCATCGCGACGATCAGCGCGAAGGAGGACGGGTGAAGTCCGACCTCAGCGCGACCCGGGACTTGGCGGACGGCCTGCGCCGTCAGGCAGCGAAGACGGGAGCGACCACACCGTCGGTACGCGGCGCGGACTGGCGGCTCGCGACGGTGACGGTGGTCGGCGCCGACGGCACCGTCACCGCCGACGGGATCACCGTCCGCCGCCTCGACTCCTACACGTCCCCGGCGGTGGGCGACGTGATCGTCATCGAGCAGTCCTCCTCAGGGAACTGGATCAGCCCGGGACGGACGACGACCGCGCCCGGCGGGTGGACCGCCCTGACCCTGGCATCCGGGTACATCCACCCGGGCCACGGCTACGCCGCAGGCTGGCTGCGGGACGGGAACCGGATCTGGCTGCGGGGCCGGATCAGCCGCACCGGCGGCGCGACGCTCCCGAACGGGACAACGATCGCGACGATCCCGGCAGGCATCAGGCCGGCGGGCGGGGTGGACGTCGGCTGGGCTGTCGCCCGCGACGGCGGCACCTATCCGGCGACGGTCCGCGTCGACATCACCACGGCCGGCGTACTGCGCACGTACGAGGCGACGAGCCTGCCGACGTGGATCTCCCTCGACGGCATCTCGTACACGATCACCTAAGGAGGCCCTGTGCCGATCACGGACTCATACGGGCAGGGCATCAGCCTGACCAACACCACCACCGACGCGCCCGACCTCGGGCGCGGAATCCAGGACCTGGCGGCAGGGGTCATCCCCCGGGGTACCCTGCGCTTCGCGTCGGCCTCGGCGCGCGGTGCGACGCTGGTCGGGGCGCAGGCCCCGGTTGACGGCATGCTGACGTGGCTGGAGGACGTGGGCCGGCTCGAGCTCCGGGTCGACGGCGTGTGGGTGGTCGTCGCGGTCGGCAACAGGGCCTGGACGACGATCGCTCTGGCCTCGGGCTGGACCCAGAACGGCAACGCGCAGGGGACGTTCCAGTACCGGATCGTGAACCTGTTCGGCGAAGACTCGATCATGTTCCGGGGCGGCATCAGCCGGTCCAGTTACCCCACGTCGATTCCCGGGTACTTCGAGGTCAACACGAACGCGCTGCCCGCCGCCGCGCGCCCCGCGTCACTGCGGACGATCATCGTGCCCTGCTCCGACGTCGGCTCAAGCCGTATCTCGCTGAAGCTCGATGTCACCACGGACGGATGGCTTCGGTTGTACGGCATCAGCCGTCCGAACGACTTGCCCGCCTGGGTGGGCTTCAACGGCTGCTTCGCGAGCCTGTGATGCCCGACCCGCAGCCGGCGCAGCGCCGGATCGACGACACTGCGGCGGACTGGGACACGCTGGTGGAACTGGGGCTGGTGGCGGAGCAGCCGGAGCCGTCCTCGCCTCAGCCCGTCCCGCCGGACAGCCCGCCCGCCTGAACCTGTTACTGCCCCTACGCCCCGCGCCACGAGGCCGGGGCGCTTCTCATGCGCAGGAGGGCCCATGCCCGCACAACCTCAGCCGTCCGTCGGACGGATCGTCCACTACGTCAGCCACGGCACCCCGCCCCGCGAGGACGGCAGCCAGGCATTCCCGCCGGCCTGCCGCGCCGCCATCATCACAGAGGTGGACGAGACCGAGCCGTACCGGGTCGGGCTCGCGGTCCTCAACCCGACCGGCCAGTTCTTCCATCCCCTGAGTGCGGGTGGGTGCATGGCGGACTTCACGGAGGACCAGGCTGGCACGTGGCACTGGCCGGAGCGGGTCTGATGGCCACCCCGATGAGCGCCGCCGGCTTCCTACAGGCACTGCGCGCCGAGGGCCTCACCGTTGTTGAGGTCGGCGACTGGCGCAACCACAACCGCAACTCGAAGGGCGCCTGGGGACCGGTCAACGGTGTGATGATCCACCACACCGTCACCAAGGGCACTGCGGCCACGGTGGAGATCTGCCGCAAGGGCTACGCGAGCCTGCCCGGCCCCCTGTGCCACGGCGTCATCGCCAAGGACGGCACCGTCTACCTCGTCGGCTACGGCCGCGCGAACCATGCCGGCCTCGGTGACGACGACGTCCTCCAGGCTGTCATCAACGAGACCGCGCTGCCGGCAGACAACGAGGCGAACACTGACGGCAACCGGCACTTCTACGGCTTCGAGTGCGAGAACCTCGGCGACGGCGACGACCCCTGGCCGGCGGCGCAGCTGGAGGCGATCGAGCGGGCGGCCGCCGCGGTGTGCCGGTACCACGGCTGGAACGAGCGGTCGGTGATCGGGCACCTCGAGTGGCAGCCCGGGAAGGTCGACCCGCGCGGTTTCACCATGGCGTCGATGCGCGCCCGGGTCGCCGACCGCCTCGACGGCAAGATCCCCACCAACAGCACGCACGAGGAGGACCCCATGGCGGGCTACAGCAAGGACGAGATCGGCGACGCCGTCCTGTACCGGGACAACATCGCGGCCCCGGAGTTCGCGCCGGACGTCAAGAAGAACCCGAAGTGGTCGCTGTCCAGCTACATCCGCTCGATCTACAACGCGGTCATCACCATCCGAGACGAGCTGCGGGCCCTCCGCAAGGCCGTCGACGCCCTCGCCAAGAAGGAGTCCTGACCCATGCCCGACCTGCACTTCGACGGCGAGACCGTCGTGAAAACCGCGTCCACCTTCGGCCGCGACCTCCTGGAGCGCGTGCTGTCGACGTTCCTGCAGAGCTTCATCGGCGGCGTCGTCGTCACCACGCCCCTGGATGGCTCCATGTGGTACGCCGCGCTGGCGGGCGGGGTCGGCGCCGTCCTCGCCCTCGGCAAGGGCCTCGTCGCCCGCTGGCGTGACGTCACCAACTCGGCGTCCCTGGCCAAGGGGGTCTAGTGGCCACGCCCGACGCGGGCGTGTACATCAGCACCGCCCAGATGTACCAGGAGGTGAGGGACCTGGCTCAAACGGTCGGCCGCATCGAGTCCAAGGTGGACAGCTTCCTCGACGAGGCCAAGGACATCCGCTCCGACGTCCAGGACCACGAGCTCAGGATCCGCACCCTCGAACGCGCACGATGGCCCCTGCCGACGATCGGTGTCCTCACCGGCCTTGCTGGGGCGGCGACCGGTGTCGTCTCTCTCCTCGCCCGTTGACTGGCCCCCGTCGTCTGCCCTCCGGGGCGGGCGGCGGGGGCCGTTTCGTCACGTCCGGGGCGAGTCGGCGACGAAGCTGCCGAGGCCCCGCACCGTGTACACCACACCCTCATCCCGCAGCCGCGTGAGGACCTTCTGCGCCGTATCCACGGCCACCCCATAGTCAGCGACCAGCTGCTGCACAGACGGCACCCGGGTACGCGGCGGGTACGTGCCATCCGCAATCCGGCCCCGGATCACGTCGGCGATCTGCTCCCACCTCGGCCGATCCGCCTGCCACTCGATCATGAGGGCACCGTAGGCAGGGGCCGACTGGTCCCGCGATCGGTAGAAATAGGCCCTACCGGGGGGTGTACTACCCCATACCAGGGGTATGGTCGGCGTCACAGAAGACCCCCGCGCCGTGCTACCGGCCGGGGGTGTGGCCGACTGACTGGAGTCGACATGGCAGAGCCTACCGACGCCCCGCCCGACACGGGTAGTGGCCTGCGCACCATCGGCTGGTGTTCCTGGCATCAGGACGCCGCCGACGACGTGCGCATCGTCCAGGTCGACGAGCAGGGCTCCGGCCGCAGCCCCGTCCAGTACGCCTGCGGGCCGTGCCGGAAGAGGCACGGCCTGAAGACGCTCGACGAGCAGGAGCAGCCGCACGGGGCGGGCCCGGTCTCCACTCCGGGGCTGCTGATCCTGATGCCGGGGATGCTCCCGACCATGAGCCCGGCGCAGTGCGAAGGCACGGCCTGCCCCTGGTGCAACACCGCGGTCACGCCGGAGACCGGAGTCGACCTCGGCGAGCGGCACCTCGACCGCGCGGGTGTCGTCATCCATCCGGTCGCCTGCCGGCCGTGCGCCAACCGCGAGGCGCGCCGGTCGTTCGCCATGCACTGCCGCATGTGTTCCCGGTGCAAGCGGGGCGACTACTGCCCGGACAAGATGCCGTTGCACCGCCTTGCGAAGGCGACCCGGTCATGAGGATTTGCGACGCGTGTGGTGGGCTCATTGAGGGTGGCGCTGTGAAGGTGGCGGTGCACGCTCCGACCGGTGCGGCCCCGGACCTGTACGTCCACCCCTTCCCGTGCAAGCCGTCCCCGCCACGCCAGACCTACCCGGCCCAGAGCAGCCGATGAGCGGCTTCCGCTGCACGGCCAAGACCGGGGTCCACGCGGAGACCCGGGCGATGGCAGAGAAGATCGCCACCCCGTTCGCCGCCGTGGACTGGGCCCCGGAGACCGTCCTCCAGTGCCTCATCGAGGACGTGCCCCACGACTTCCACGCAGCCTTTCTCCGCACTGGCGCACGCGAGGACCCACCCTCAGACATCTATCTGTGCTGGAAGGACGGGGACCCGGACCAGAGCCTGGCGGATCTCGACTGCTGCATGGCCCGAAGCAGACCGCTGGACCCCGGGTGCACGATCTTCAAGCACCACCCGGGCCGCTGCTACGAGGACTACATCGACCCACCCGCGGTGGCCGCGTCCGCGTACGCCGACCAGCTGCTGAAGAACCTGGGCATATCCCTGCCCACCTGACCCCGCTGGTGCCACAGGGCGGACGTGACACCAGCGGGCCCGGCCGTCACCGGTGTGCCTTCGGGCCGCCGTCGCGCCGGTGACGATGAGCGGCCCGCACCTCGCCTCCCCCGTCGGGGGCGGGCCGCTCACTCCACCAGGTCCCGCAGGGGCACGTCGAGGGCGTCGGCGATCCGGATGAGGGTGTCCAGGACCGGGGAGGCGTGCCCGTTCTCGATACGGGAGTACGTGGCGATGCGGATGCCGGCCCGCAGTGCGACTGCCTCCTGGGTGAGGTTCGCGTGCAGACGGGCGTCGCGTATGCGGTTCCCGATGGCCCGGCGTCTGGCGAGGACGTCTTCGGCGGGCATCGGCGGGTGGTGCATGCGCCAACGCTCTGTGGGCGTCGACCGGATGTCTGTACGGTTGACCGCAAAACGGTGGATCAACGAAGCTTGAATCTGCTACTTCTGACCCATAATCCCCTTACCTAAAATTACGATCCCTATACACACGGTTCAGCTCATGCAAGGATCGAACGCCTGTACGAAAAGGTAAGGGGGGGACGTGCCGACAGTCACCGACCTGAGTCGCCGACTCGACGTCCTGGAGCACGCACTACGCATCGCCTGCCAGCAGCGCGACCCAGCCACCCGAGCCCGCTGGCTCACCGCCATCGATGCAGCCACCACAGCAACCAGGCACGACCTCGACACCGCCACCCCCGAACAGCCCGCCCGCACCCGGCCGGCCCTCCACCTCGTCGAGCAGGTCAATCGATCCGCTTACGAAGAAGATCCACCGCGCCTGGATCGAACCCCGGCCCCCGCCACGTGGTGGGCCGAACCACCACGCGGAAAAGCGCCTCGACGGTAGCCGACCGGATATCCACCGGCTCCGCCCGCCACGTCTCCAGGTCCACGCCGAGCATCCGCATCACCAGCCGACGCCGGGCCGACACGCCCATCTGTGCACGCAGAGCCGTGATCTTCTTGTCGTACGAGGCGACACTCGCCGCCAGCACCGCCGGGTCAAGCTCCTCGTCGTCGGCGATCCGCTTCAGCTGACCCAGCGTGCTGGCCTTCCGACGCTCAAGCGCGGCGATCTCCGCACCCACACGGTCGGCTCCCTCCTCGGCATGCACCTCCTCACGGAAGGCGGGATCATTCAGCAGCCCGATCACCGCCCCCGTCACATACAAGTCCAGATGCTCAAGGTTCCGCCCCACCTGCGTCTCGCACCCGGGCGCCGGGCAGTAGTACAGCCGGGACGTACGCCGGTTCCTGCCGCCTGACGGCTTCTGCCGCAGACGATGCCCGCTGGGACACTCGGCGATCCCGGACAGCAGGTACTCCCGCCGCCTGCCCTGGTAGGGGTACAGCTCACCGCTGTGCTCGAAGTACGCGGCGAGGTCGGCCCACACCTCACGCTCGATGATCTCCGGCCAGCTCGCCGGATACAGCACGGTCTCGTGCTCGACCAGTCCGGCCACCCGCGGGGAGGTGAGGAGTGCCTTGAGGTTCTTCGAGTTCCAGGCGCCGCCCTGCGTCGTGGTGGAGCATCCGTTCATCCACCGGCAGACGCCGCCGATGCTCTGCCCGGCGAGGAGACGCTGCGCCGCCTCACGCAGCACCGCGGCCTCCTCGGGGACGACCTGGGTGCGGTCGATGACCGGGACCTGTGTCTCCTCGCCGGTGTCCGGGTCGACGCGGGTGCGCGTCTGGCCGGGCACTGGGACTCCGTAGCCGAAGGGACGCCGGCCGCCTTCCTGACTGCGGCCTTCCTCAGCGCGGGCTTTGATCTTCCGCTGGATACGGCGGGAGATGTTGTCGGACTCGCGGCAGGCCTGCGCAGCTTCGATACGGAGTACGAACCGGTCGTCTGGGCTATCGAGGTCACGAGTGCCGGAGGGGGAGGCGACCCTCACGCCCTTCATGTCGGCGATGCCGATGAGCTTCTCGAGGTCCCAGGGCTGACGGATGAGCCGGTCGCCGTGGTAGACGATGACGCTGTCGATGTCGCCGCGGTTGATCGCTTCGAGCATGGCGTCCCAGCGGGGCCGCTTCCGGTCGCGCTTCCACGCGGACTTCGAG
Source organism: Streptomyces sp. NPDC093065 (assembly GCF_044754585.1). Taxonomy (NCBI): domain Bacteria; kingdom Bacillati; phylum Actinomycetota; class Actinomycetes; order Kitasatosporales; family Streptomycetaceae; genus Streptomyces; species Streptomyces sp. NPDC093065. The sequence continues at coordinate 195,490 of NZ_JBIVPJ010000013.1, forward strand.
TTGTCGACGTAGATGTGCTGGTCGGAGATGGGCCAGCCGAGCCGTGCGGCGAGGGCTCGGCAGTCTGCTTCCTGTCGTTCGACCTTTTCGATGGAGCCGTCGGGGGCGTACGACAGGCGGCAGTAGATGCCCGCGAGTTGTGGGTGTTTCATGCGGGTACATCCTACGCCGAGTATAGGTAGTTGGCAGGGGTTCAGCCATCTGCTCGCCGCCTTGAACACGGGGCACAGCGGGTGCGGGACCGTGCACGCCAACGCCGCCGCCGACGTGCCGGCCCGGCTGGAGGCGCTCGGTACGGCCGCCGGCCTGGACCGTGCGGCCCTGCACAGTCAGCTCGCGGCTGCCCTCTCGGTGGTCCTCCACCTGGTCCGCGACCGTGCGGGGCGGCGCCGGATCGCCGAGGTGCACGTGCTGGAACGGGAGCCGTCGGGGCTGGTGCGGACGGTACCGGCCCTGCGATGGGGAGCGGACGCCTTCGTGGCCGAACGCGGCTGGCAGCGGCTGCGGGAGCTGTTGCGAGGTGCGGGACTCCAAGAGCGGGTGGCCGGAGGGGAGACGCAGCGATGACGAACTCGACGGTGCTGAGCATGGCGGGACCGGGCATGGCAGGCGCGGGCGGCGTGTCGACAGGGGTGGCACTGGTGTGCCTGGGCACGGCCGCGTGGCTGGCCGGCGGATGGCACTCCGGCGTGCGGCGGGCGCGGCAGGTGCTCACCGAAGGCGGCACCGGCCGGACCGCTGGGACGGCCGGCACCGGCGGGGCGGGCGGTACGGGGCCGCCGCCCCCGGTGGACCGGGTGACCGACGGGCTGCGGCGCGTTCGTGGTCGGCTGAGGCCCGAATGGGGGTCACTGGCCGCCGGTCTGGTGCTGGCGCTCCTGGGCGACTCGGTGCTGCCGATCGTCGTGGGAGCGGCCGGGGTGCCGATGCTGCGGCGGATGCGCCTGGCCGGCCGGGAGCGGCGGGCCCGGGAGCACCGGCAGGACGCGGTGATCGCGCTGTGCGGGACGCTCGCGGGGGACGTCAGGTCGGGGCGCCAACCGGGCGAGGCCCTGCTGGCCGCCGCGCACGACTGTGCAGGGCTCGGCGACGCGCAGGCGGCGGTGCTTGCGGCGGCCCGCTTCGGCGGGGACGTCCCCGGGGCGCTCGCGATCGCGGCCGGGCAGCCCGGTGCCGAAGGGCTGCGCGGGCTCGCGGCGTGCTGGCGGGTCGCGGTCGACCAGGGCGCGGGGCTCGCGGCCGGTCTCGACCGGCTGGAGGGCGCGCTGCGTGCGGAGCGGGACCAGCGCTGCGACCTGCGCGCCCAACTGGCGGGCGCTCGGGCCACGGCCGTGATGCTGGCCGGTCTGCCGGTCCTCGGCCTCCTGCTCGGTGTCGCCCTCGGGGCCGACCCTCTGCACGTGCTGCTGCACACCGGAGCCGGGCTGGGCTGTCTGCTGGCCGGCGGTGTGCTGGAGGGCCTGGGCGTCTGGTGGGTGACGCGGATCGTGCGCGGGGCGGAGGCGGCGTCGTGAACGGCGACCTTGTCCACAGGCTGGGGGCAGTGGTGGGGGCGGCGCTGGTCGTCGGCTGGCTGACGCGCGGGCTCGCGGCCACGCGGCGGGAGCGGGCGCTGCGCAGGCGGCTCAGCGGCCTGCTGGCACCGGAACCGGCTCGTCCTGCCCCTCGCCACACCGAGGTGCTGAACGCCGTCCGCCCGTGGCTGCCGCCGCTCGGCACGGTGGGCGCCGGCTGGGCCCTGTTCGGCGGTGTGGCCGGGCTCCTGGTGGGACTGGTGGGCGCCGCCGCGCTGTGGCGTTGGAGTGCCCGCCGCTCGGCCGCCGGAACGTCGGTGGCCGCGGGCGCCGCCGCTGCCGCCGCCCGCCAGCTTCCCCTGGCGGCCGACCTGCTGGCGGCCTGCATCGCTGCGGGCGCGAGTCCGGTCACGGCCGCACGGGCGGTCGGCGACGCCCTGGGCGGACCGGTCGGAGAGGCGCTGGGACGCGGCGCCGCGGAGGTGCGTCTCGGTGGTGAACCGGACGGTGCCTGGCGAGGGCTGGCCGCCGTTGCGGGGGCGGTGCCCCTTGCCCGGCTGCTGGAGCGGGCCGAGGTGTCCGGCCTGCCCGCAGCGGACCCGGTCGCCCGGCTCGCCGCTCAGGCCCGTGCCGACTGGGCCCGCACCACGACGGCTCGGGCCCGTCGCGCGGCGGTCATGGTCACGGCGCCGGTGGGCCTGTGCTTCCTGCCCGCCTTCATCGCGGTGGGCGTGCTGCCGGTGGTCGTCGGACTGGCCGGCGGGGTGCTGGGGCCCGGGGGAGGTGGTGGCTGACGGTCTGGGACGCACCGGCGACAGGGCCGGGGAGCGAGAGTCCGGCGTACGAGCGGCGGATGTGCAAGCGGGCAACGGGATCGAACCTTACGGGGGTTGCGATGTATCAGGTGGTACGGGCACGGCTGCGTGCCCTGGTGTTCGGAGCGGGTACGGCGCTGAGGCGGCGGGCCGCGCGGCAGGTCCTGCGGCGGGACGCGGGAATGGTCACGTCCGAGTACGCGATGGGGATCGTCGCGGCGGTGGCCTTCGCCGTGGTCCTCTACAAGGTCGTGACGAGCGGCGCGGTCAGCGCGGAGCTGCAGGGCATCGTGAAGCGGGCACTCGATGCCGGGATGTGACCGGACGGCGAGGACGCATGCGCGGGTCCGGGGCGCCGCCGGCGGACACCACCCGTACGGCGGACCGGACGGCGGCTTCGTGACAGCGGAGACGGCTGTGGTGCTTCCGGTGCTGGTGGTGTTCGCGATGGCGTTGGTGTGGGGTCTGCTCGTGGTGGCCGCTCAGATCCAGTGCGTGGACGCGGCCCGGACGGGCGCCCGAGCGGCGGCACGAGAGGACCCGGTGGACGCGGTCGTCGCGGTCGCCCGCGAAGCGGCGCCCCGCGGAGCGAGGGTCACGGTCAGCCGGGAGGCGGGCCTGGTCCGTGTGGTCGTGGTGGCCGACCCGCCCGCTCTGCACGGACTGCCCTTCGAGGTACGGGAGGAGGCCGTGGCCTCGGTGGAGCAGACGGCGGCGGGGGCGGAGTCGTGAGGCGCGACGCCGTGCGGACCGCGCCCGACCGGGGTTCGGCGACCGTGTGGAGCGTTGCCGCCATCGCCGTTCTGTGCCTGGTGTTCGGCGTCGTGCTCGCCCTGGGGCAGGCGGTCGTGGCCCGTCATCGCGCGGCCGGCGGCGCCGATCTGGCGGCACTGGCGGCGGCGGACCACTGGGCCGGGGGCGGCACGGTGGCGTGCGACAGTGCGGAGCGGGTCGCGCGGGCCCAAGGGGTGCGGTTGGTGCGGTGCGTGCTCACCGGGCAGGTCTCGGACGTGACGGCGGCGTCGGGCAGGGAGCCGTTCACGGCGGAGGTCCGGGCGAGGGCGGGCCCGGCAGACTCCCCCGCGTCCCCCGCGCCGCCGCTCACCTCCGCTCTGCCGCCGCCGCTCACCTCTGCGCTGCCGCCGCCCAAGTCCCCCGCACCGCGCCCGCCGTCCGCCCTCCCTACTCCGCCTCCGCCGCCCCCCGCAGGAGCACCGTGAGGAGCCGTACCGCTCCCCGCTTGTGCAGCGGATCGTTGCCGTTGCCGCACTTGGGGGACTGGATGCAGGACGGGCAGCCGGCGTCGCACTCGCAGGAGGCGATGGCCTCCAGGGTGGCCGTGAGCCAGTCGCGGGCCGTGTGGAAGGCACGCTCGGCGAAGCCCGCGCCGCCGGGGTGGCCGTCGTACACGAAGACCGTCGGCAGCAGCGTGTCCGGGTGCAGGGGGATCGACACGCCGCCGATGTCCCAGCGGTCGCAGGTCGCGAACAACGGCAGCATGCCGATCGAGGCGTGTTCGGCGGCGTGCAGGGCCCCGCCGAGGATCTCCGGGTTGATCCGGGCCGCGTCCAGCTGGTCCTCGGTGACCGTCCACCACACCGCGCGCGTGCGCAGCGTCCGGGGAGGCAGGTCGAGCTTCGTCTCGCCCAGGACCTCGCCGGTGATCAGGCGCCGGCGCAGGAAGGAGACCACTTGGTTGGTGACCTCGACGGAGCCGTAGCACAGGCGCCCGTCGCCCCAGGGGACCTCGACGTCGGTCTCCAGGACCGAGATCGCCGTCGTGTCGCGGGCCACCGTCGAGTAGGCGGGCGTGGCCTGCTCGACGAGCGCGACGGAGTCCTCCAGGTCCAGGGAGCGGACGAGATACGTGCGCCCCTGGTGGAGGTGGACGGCGCCCTCGTGGACGGTCGTGTGGGCGGCACCGGCGTCCACCGTGCCCAGCAGCCGGCCCGTGCCGGCCTCGACGACCTGGACCGGACGTCCGCCCTCGCCGCGGATGTCCGTCAGGTCGGCGGCCCGCTCGCGGCGTGTCCAGTGCCAGGCCCGGGTGCGCCGGCGCAGCAGCTTCGCCGCCTCCAGCTGGGGCAGCAGCTCTTCGCAGGCGGGGCCGAAGAGCTTCAGGTCCTCCTCCGTCAGCGGCAGCTCCGCCGCCGCCGCGCACAGATGGGGGGCGAGGACGTACGGGTTGTCCGGGTCGAGGACGGTGGACTCCACCGGCTGGTCGAACAGGGCCTCCGGATGGTGGACGAGGAAGGTGTCCAGCGGGTCGTCACGGGCGACCAGCACGGCCAGCGCCCCCTGTCCGGCCCGGCCGGCCCGGCCCGCCTGCTGCCACAGCGAGGCTCGCGTGCCCGGGTACCCGGCGATCACCACGGCGTCCAGGCCGGAGATGTCGAGGCCGAGTTCGAGGGCGTTCGTCGCCGCGAGGCCGAGGAGTTCGCCGGAGTGCAGGGCGCGTTCCAGGGCGCGGCGCTCCTCGGGGAGGTAGCCGCCGCGGTACGCCGCGACGCGTCCGGTCAGGGAGCGGTCGACCTCGGCCAGGCGTTCCTGGGCGATGACCGAGATCAGCTCGGCGCCGCGCCGGGAGCGGACGAAGGTGATCGACCGCATGCCCTGCACGGTGAGGTCGGTGAGCAGGTCGGCGGCTTCGGCGGTGGCCGTGCGGCGCACCGGCGCGCCCTTCTCGCCCTCCAGTTCGGTCAGCGGAGGCTCCCACAGGGCGAACACCAGTTCTCCGCGCGGTGACGCGTCGTCGGCGACCTCGACCACCGGCAGTCCGGTGAGCCGGCGGGCCGCCACCGCGGGCTCGGCGGCGGTGGCGGAGGCGAGCAGGAACACCGGCGACGCGCCGTAGCGGGCACACAGTCTGCGGAGCCTGCGCAGCACCTGGGCGACGTGGGAGCCGAAGACGCCCCGATAGGTGTGGCACTCGTCGATGACGACGTACTTCAGCGCCCTCAGGAAGGAGGACCAGCGGGGGTGGGAGGGCAGGATGCCGCGGTGCAGCATGTCCGGGTTGGTCAGGACGTACGTGCCGTACTGCCGGATCCACTCGCGTTCCTCGAACGGCGTGTCGCCGTCGTAGACCGCCGCTCGGACGGATGTGCCCAGAGGCTGTGAAAGTTCCTTCACGGACCGGCACTGGTCGGCCGCCAGCGCCTTGGTGGGGGCCAGGTAGAGGGTGGTGGCGCCGCGCCCGTTCGGGGCCTCGGAGCCGTCCACGAGGGCCGACAGGACCGGCACCAGGTAGGCCAGGGACTTGCCGGACGCGGTGCCCGTGGCGACGACCACCGAATCGCCGTCGAGGGCGTGCTCGGCCACGCGTGCCTGGTGGGCCCAGGGGTGTTCGATGCCCGCGGCCCGCACCGCGGCCAGGACCTCCGGCCGAATCCGGTCCGGCCAGACGGCATGACGGCCCGCACGCGGGGGCAAGTGCTCCGTATGAGTGATGCGCGCAGCCCGGCTCGGTCCCGCGGCGAGCCGGCCCAGGAGCATGCCCGGTTCGGGCCGGGAGCCGGGCTGGGCCGGGGATCGATCGGGTCGGTGATTCTTGGCCATCGGCACCGAGTCTGTCACTGGCGTGACGGACAATGGGACCAAGGCGTCGTGCACGCCTGCCGGTAAGTGATTGAATGCCATCGCGGCTGGCGAACCGTCCTGGGGGCTTCAAGCCGAGGTGTCCCGAGGGACGACCGCTCGATAGCAAGGTGCTGGAGGATCCGTGGACCTGTCCCTGTCGACCCGTACCGTCGGCGATCGTACGGTCGTCGAGGTCGGTGGCGAAATTGACGTATACACCGCGCCCAAGCTGCGTGAGCAGCTGGTCGAGCTCGTGAACGACGGGAGTTTCCACCTCGTCGTCGACATGGAGGGCGTGGACTTCCTCGACTCCACAGGGCTCGGCGTGCTGGTGGGTGGACTGAAGCGGGTGCGTGCCCATGAGGGCTCGCTGCGGCTGGTCTGCAACCAGGAGCGCATTCTCAAGATCTTCCGTATCACCGGCCTCACCAAGGTGTTCCCCATTCACACCTCGGTCGAGGAAGCGGTGGCGGCCACCGACTGACGACCGGTTCCGGGCCCCTGCGGCCCGGGACGGCAAGTAGAACGAGGGGGGTCCGGGCTGTCGGCGGCCCGGACCCTCGAAAGCACGCCCGTAGTTCCGAGGGGGATGCATGGCCACCGTCGAACTCCGCTTCAGCGCGCTGCCCGAGCACGTCCGGACCGCCCGTCTGGTGGCGGCCGCGGTGGCGCGCAGGGCCGGAGTGGACGAGGCCGTCCTCGACGAGGTCAGGCTCGCCGTCGGCGAGGCATGCACCCGGGCCGTGGGCCTGCATCAGCACGTCGGCATCACGGCGCCGGTCAAGGTGTCGCTGATCGAGGAGGAGAAGCAGTTCTCCATCGAGGTCGGTGACGAGGCGCCGCACGCGGTCCCCGGGGTCAAGACCTCGGGGGACGCCGCCGACGACCTGGAGGCCGAGGAGGACGAAATGGGCCTCGCGGTCATCAGTGGACTCGTCGACGACGTGGAGGTCTCGGCGGGCGAGGACGGCGGACTGATCCGCATGACCTGGCCCACCGCGCCGGCGGTGCTGCCGCCGATCTGATCCCCCGCGTCACTCCCGTTTCACCCAGAGGGCCCCACCTGGTGGGGCCCTCTGCCATGCGCGGACATACATTGGTGCCGTGCGGGCGTTAAGTGAATTCATTCACGATCAAGCGCATGAAGAATTGATCACCGGACGGTTCGTGACGCGGATCGCCGAACGGATCACGAAAGTAATGCCAGAGGGGCATTACTGCTTCCGGCCCCCGTGCGGTTGACAGAGCAATTCCTTTTGTCGTGCACTGTTTTGATCAGGTTCCGGTCCCTACAATCCCGTCCACATCTTGAGCTCAGCCCAAGCGTCAAGGAGGACGAATGGCGGAGCTTTCCACCTCTCATCTCGCAGCCGCCGTGCTGACCGACGGAAACCGCGCCCTGGTCGCGATCATCGCGGTCGTCGCGCTGGCCGCGCTGGTGCTCGCGGGCGTCCTGGTGCGCCAAGTGCTCGCGGCGGGCGAGGGAACCGACAGCATGAAGAAGATCGCGGCGGCCGTCCAGGAAGGCGCGAACGCCTATCTGGCCCGGCAGTTGCGCACGCTCGGCGTATTCGCCGTCGTCGTGTTCTTCCTGCTCATGCTGCTGCCCGCGGACGACTGGAATCAACGTGCCGGACGTTCGATCTTCTTCCTGATCGGCGCGGCGTTCTCGGCGGCCACCGGCTATATCGGCATGTGGCTCGCCGTACGCAGCAATGTGCGCGTCGCCGCGGCGGCGCGGGAAGCGACTCCGGCACCTGACGAACCGGAAAAGGATCTCACTCTCGTCTCGCACAAAGCGACGAAGATCGCGTTCCGTACGGGCGGTGTCGTCGGCATGTTCACGGTGGGTCTCGGCCTGCTGGGTGCCTGCTGCGTCGTGCTGGTGTACGCGGCCGACGCGCCGAAGGTTCTGGAGGGCTTCGGCCTCGGTGCCGCGCTGATCGCGATGTTCATGCGGGTCGGCGGCGGCATCTTCACCAAGGCCGCCGACGTCGGCGCCGACCTGGTCGGCAAGGTCGAGCAGGGCATTCCGGAGGACGATCCGCGCAATGCCGCGACCATCGCCGACAACGTGGGCGACAACGTCGGCGACTGCGCGGGCATGGCGGCCGACCTCTTCGAGTCGTACGCGGTCACTCTGGTGGCGGCGCTGATCCTCGGCAAGGTGGCGTTCGGCGACTCCGGACTGGCGTTCCCGCTGCTGGTCCCGGCGATCGGCGTGCTCACCGCGATGATCGGCATCTTCGCGGTGGCGCCCCGGCGGTCCGACCGCAGCGGCATGAGCGCGATCAACCGGGGCTTCTTCATCTCCGCGGTGATCTCGCTGGTGCTGGTGGCGGTCGCCGTCTTCGTCTACCTGCCCGGCAAGTACACCGACCTGGACGGCGTCACCGACGCCGCGATCGCCGGCAAGAGCGGCGACCCGCGGATCCTCGCGCTGGTCGCGGTGGCGATCGGCATCGTGCTCGCCGCCCTGATCCAGCAGCTCACCGGCTACTTCACCGAGACCACCCGGCGCCCTGTCAGGGACATCGGCAAGACCTCGCTCACGGGTCCCGCCACCGTCGTCCTCGCCGGGATCTCCCTCGGTCTCGAATCGGCCGTCTACACCGCCCTGTTGATCGGTCTCGGCGTCTACGGGGCCTTCTTGCTCGGCGGCACGTCGATCATGCTGGCGCTGTTCGCGGTGGCGCTGGCCGGCACCGGCCTGCTCACCACGGTCGGCGTGATCGTCGCCATGGACACCTTTGGGCCGGTCTCCGACAACGCGCAGGGCATCGCCGAGATGTCCGGCGACGTGGAGGGCGCCGGCGCCCAGGTGCTCACCGACCTGGACGCGGTCGGCAACACCACCAAGGCCATCACCAAGGGCATCGCCATCGCCACCGCCGTCCTCGCGGCGGCGGCCCTCTTCGGGTCGTACCGCGACGCCATCACCACCGGCGCCGCGGACGTGGGCGAGAAACTCAGCGGCGAGGGCGCGCCGATGAACCTGATGATGGACATCTCGCAGCCCAACAACCTGGTCGGCCTCATCGCCGGCGCGGCGGTCGTCTTCCTCTTCTCGGGGCTGGCGATCAACGCGGTCTCGCGGTCGGCGGGCGCGGTGGTCTTCGAGGTCCGGCGGCAGTTCCGGGAGCGGCCCGGGATCATGGACTACAGCGAGAAACCCGAGTACGGCAAGGTCGTCGACATCTGCACCAGGGACGCCCTGCGGGAACTCGCCACGCCCGGTCTGCTCGCCGTGATGGCGCCCATCTTCATCGGGTTCACGCTCGGCGTGGGCGCGCTCGGCGCGTTCCTGGCGGGCGCGATCGGCGCGGGCACGCTGATGGCGGTGTTCCTCGCCAACTCCGGCGGTTCCTGGGACAACGCCAAGAAGCTCGTCGAGGACGGCCACCACGGCGGCAAGGGCAGCGAGGCCCACGCCGCCACCGTCATCGGCGACACGGTCGGCGACCCCTTCAAGGACACCGCGGGTCCGGCCATCAACCCGCTGCTGAAGGTCATGAACCTGGTGGCTCTGCTCATCGCTCCCGCCGTCATCAAGTTCTCCTACGGGGCCGACAAGAGCATCGGAGTACGGGTGCTGATCGCCGTCGTCGCGTTCGTCGTCATCGCGGCGGCGGTCTACGTGTCCAAGCGGCGCGGAATCGCCATGGGCGACGAGGACGACACCGACGAGCGGCCCAAGTCGGCCGATCCGGCGGTGGTTTCGTAGGCATCCGCCTTCGGTCCCGTCGTACGGCCTGGCCGCGGACGGGGCGCAAGGGACGGGCGGACGGCGCGTGTTGACGCGTCGTCCGCCCGTTTCGCGCGTGTGCGCCCCGCACGCCGTGAGCCTTCTCTCCCTTGCTCCCTCTTGGTGCAAATGGCTTCAATAAGGTCATAACGGATGTTCGTCCGGTGGATGTCCCCCATCCGGCGTGTATGTTCCGGGGCCGAGAGCCATGGAAGGGACCAAACCGGTGAACAAGAAGCTCGCGGTCGCACTGTCCGGCGGTGCGGTACTGGTACTGGCGCTGACGGGATGCGGAGGCAGCGACGACAACGAGAAGCTGGACTCCTGGGCCAAGCAGGTCTGCGAGGGCGTGCAGCCGCAGGCCAAGAAGATCGAGGCGGCCAACGCGGCGATCCAGAAGGAGACCTCGGACAGCAGCACGCCGGCCGAGGTCCAGAAGACCGACGCGAAGGCGTTCCAGGACATGTCCGACGCCTACAAGGCGATGGGCGCCACCGTCCAGAAGGCCGGCCCCCCGGACGTCGACGACGGCGAGAAGAAGCAGAAGGACGCGGTCACCGAGCTGAACGGCCTCTCCTCCTCGTACGCCTCCCTGCGCCAGCAGGTGGAGAAGCTCAACACCAAGGACCAGGCCGAGTTCGCCGACGGCCTCAAGGACATCGCCACCGAGCTGAACAAGCTCAGCAAGAGCGGCAGCGACGCGCTGAAGACCCTGGAGGAGGGCGACGTCGGCAAGGCGATGGCCAAGCAGCCCAGCTGCAAGTCGGCTTCGGCGACGCCGTCGGCCGCCAAGGGCTGACGGGGCGGCGTCCCACGCGGACGCGGGGCGGGGCGCGGGCCGCCGGGCCACAATGGAGGTGTGAGTAACGCCAGCCTGTCCCCCCTGCCCTCCGCCGACCGCCCCGACGTCACCGTCCGGCTGCGGGACGCCCTGCTCGGGGCGTCCTTCACCGCCGACGGACTGCTGGAGCTGCTCGGCGCGCCCGCCTACGCGGCGCTGTCGCGCAGCGAGACCGTCCCCGCGCTCCGGGCGACCCGCGGCGACACGCCGCTCGAACTGCTCGTCCGGCTGTTCCTGCTCCAGCAACCCGTGCCCCGCGCGCGCGTGGCGGACGTGCTGCCGGTCGACGCCTGCCTGGAGAGCGGATGGCTCGAGGGCGCGGGCGACGACGAGGTGGCGGCCACCGTGGACGTGCGGCCCTACGGCGGGCCCGGCGGCGAGGACTGGTTCGTCGTCTCCGACCTGGGCTGCGCGGTCGGCGGCGCCGGCGGCATCGGCAACCACGCCGAGGGTGTCGTCCTCGGTGTCGGCGGCGCCTCCACGACCCTGGCGGGCCTCACCGTCCGCACGCCCGTCTCCGCCGCCCTCGACCTGGGCACCGGCTCGGGCATCCAGGCGCTGCACGCCGCCGCGCACGCCACGCGCGTGACCGCCACCGACGTCAACCCGCGCGCGCTGCACATCACCGCCCTCACCCTCGCCCTGTCCGGAGCCCCGGCCGCCGACCTGCGCGAGGGCTCCCTCTACGAGCCGGTCGCCGACGACGAGACGTACGACCTCGTCGTCTCCAACCCGCCGTTCGTGATCTCGCCGGGTGCCCGACTCACCTACCGCGACGGCGGGATGGGCGGGGACGATCTGTGCCGCTCGCTCGTTCAGCAGACGGGGGAGCGCCTGAACGAGGGCGGGTTCGCGCACTTCCTCGCCAACTGGCAGCACGTGGAGGGGGAGGAGTGGACCGACCGGCTGCGCTCCTGGGTTCCGCGCGGCTGCGACGCCTGGATCGTGCAGCGCGAGGTGCAGGACGTCACCCAGTACGCCGAGCTGTGGCTGCGCGACGCGGGCGACCACCGCGGTGACCCGGCCGAGTACCAGGCGCGGTACGACGCGTGGCTGGACGAGTTCGAGGCGCGCAAGGTCAAGGCCGTCGGCTTCGGCTGGATCACACTGCGCAGGACCGCGGCCGCCGAACCCTCGGTCGTCGCCGAGGAGTGGCCGCACCCCGTCGAGCAGCCGCTCGGCGAGACCGTGCGCGCCCACTTCGACCGCGTCGACTACCTGCGCTCCCATGACGACGCGGCCCTGCTGGAGGCGCACTTCACGCTGGCCGGCGAGGTCGTCCAGGAGCAGGTCGGACTGCCGGGCGCCGAGGACCCGGAGCACGTCGTCCTGCGCCAGAACCGCGGCATGCGCCGGGCGACGCGAGTCGACACGGTCGGCGCCGGTTTCGCGGGCGTCTGCGACGGCACGATGAGCGCGGGCCGCATCCTGGACGCCATCGCCCAGCTGGTGGGCGAGGACCCGGTCGCCCTGCGCGACCGCACGCCCGCGCAGATCCGCCTGCTGGTGGAGCAGGGCTTCCTCGAACCGGCGTAGAAGGGCGCCTTTGCCGGAGGTGGGTGCGCGCACCCATTTCTTTTCCCCGGCCGCCCGCGATGCCGCCCCGACCGCGTACGGCGAGCCGGCCCCGGGGCGGCGACACGCCCCGGCCCCGTCGGCGTCGGCTCCCCGTTCACCTCGGGTTCGCCTGCCCGCCGCCCGCGCGTGACAGCCTCCCGGAGGCTGGACACGCGCGGGCTGAGGAAAAGGGGCAAGGGGACCATGGAGAGCGGGCCGGCGATCTTCACGGGATTGGTGTTCGCCCTGTTCGGGGCCGGTCTGCTGGCGTGGACCACGACACGGGTCCGGCACGGCCGGCCCGTCGCGCTCGGTGTGAGCCCGGTCGCATCGGCGACCGTCGCGAGCGTCGCCGCGGTGATCGCGCTGGGCCTCGGGGCGTGGTGCCTGACGCGGGTGTGAGACACCGGGCGCGGGCCCGGGCCGCAGCGCCGCCCGGGTAACCGGGGGATCGCGCTCCGGATGCGAGGGCCGGGGCGGGTGAGCACTCCGGGCGGCAGGAACACGGTTCGTCGGGTTACCGTTCGAGTGGCCGTTGTGGGCTTTTCCCGTTTGACACGGGGGCGGGAGGTACCGTCACACTCCGCAGCGTCACGATCGAAACACAGAACGACCCGACCCGGGACCACGCCCTGGGGAGGCCCAGCGTCGACCGGAGAGAAGAGCGAAGTTGTCCCCGACCAGCGAGACCGCGAAGGGCGGCCGCCGACTCGTCATCGTCGAGTCGCCTGCCAAGGCGAAGACGATCAAGGGCTATCTCGGCCCTGGCTACGTCGTCGAGGCGAGCGTCGGGCACATTCGCGACCTTCCCAGCGGCGCGGCGGAGGTGCCGGAGAAGTACACCGGCGAGGTCCGCCGCCTCGGTGTGGACGTCGAACACGACTTCCAGCCCATCTACGTGGTCAACGCCGACAAGAAGTCCCAGGTCAAGAAGCTCAAGGACCTGCTGAAGGACTCCGACGAACTCTTCCTCGCCACCGATGAGGACCGCGAGGGCGAGGCCATCGCCTGGCACCTGCAGGAAGTCCTCAAGCCGAAGATCCCGGTCAAGCGCATGGTGTTCCACGAGATCACCAAGGACGCGATCCGCGCCGCCGTCGCCAACCCGCGCGAGCTGAACCAGAAGCTCGTCGACGCCCAGGAGACCCGCCGCATCCTCGACCGCCTCTACGGCTACGAGGTCTCGCCGGTCCTGTGGAAGAAGGTCATGCCGCGCCTGTCGGCCGGCCGTGTCCAGTCCGTCGCCACCCGGCTCGTCGTCGAGCGGGAACGCGAGCGCATGGCGTTCCGCTCCGCCGAGTACTGGGACCTCACCGGCACCTTCGCGACCGGCCGCGCGGGAGACGCGTCGGACCCGTCGTCGCTGGTCGCCCGCCTCCAGACGGTCGACGGACGGCGTGTCGCGCAGGGCCGCGACTTCGACTCCCTGGGGCAGCTCAAGAGCGCGAACATTCTCCACCTCGACGAGGCGAACGCCCGCGCGCTCGCCGCCGCGCTGGAGAACACCCGCTTCGCCGTCCGCTCCGTCGAGTCCAAGCCGTACCGCCGCTCGCCGTACGCCCCGTTCCGTACGACGACGCTGCAGCAGGAGGCCTCGCGCAAGCTCGGCTTCGGCGCGAAGTCGACCATGCAGGTCGCCCAGAAGCTGTACGAGAACGGCTACATCACCTACATGCGTACGGACTCCACGACCCTGAGCGACACGGCGGTCACCGCCGCCCGCGCCCAGGTGACGCAGCTGTACGGCGCCGACTACCTGCCGCCCCAGCCGCGCACCTACGCCGGCAAGGTCAAGAACGCGCAGGAGGCGCACGAGGCGATCCGCCCGTCCGGCGACCGCTTCCGCACGCCCGCCGAGACCGGTCTGACCGGCGACCAGTTCAAGCTGTACGAGCTGATCTGGAAGCGGACCGTCGCCTCCCAGATGAAGGACGCGACCGGCAACAGCGTCACCGTGAAGATCGGCGGCGCCGCGTCGGACGGCCGGGACGTCGAGTTCAGCGCCTCCGGCAAGACCATCACCTTCCACGGCTTCCTCAAGGCCTACGTCGAGGGCGCCGACGACCCGAACGCCGAGCTGGACGACCGTGAGCGCCGCCTGCCGCAGGTCGCCGAGGGCGACGCGCTGACGGCCGAGGAGATCACGGTCGACGGCCACGCCACCAAGCCCCCGGCCCGCTACACCGAGGCGTCGCTGGTCAAGGAGCTGGAAGAGCGCGAGATCGGCCGCCCGTCGACGTACGCGTCGATCATCGGCACCATCCTGGACCGCGGCTACGTCTTCAAGAAGGGCACGGCACTCGTCCCGTCCTTCCTCTCCTTCGCCGTGGTCAACCTCCTGGAGAAGCACTTCGGGCGGCTCGTCGACTACGACTTCACCGCCAAGATGGAGGACGACCTCGACGCCATCGCCCGCGGCGAGGCCCAGTCGGTGCCGTGGCTGCGGCGTTTCTACTTCGGCGAGGGCGACGGCACGGGCGGCGGCGCCGCGGCCGACGCGGGCAACGGCGACGGGGACCACCTCGGCGGCCTCAAGGAGCTGGTGACCGACCTCGGCGCGATCGACGCCCGAGAGGTGTCGTCCTTCCCCGTCGGCAACGACATCGTGCTGCGCGTCGGGCGCTATGGCCCCTACGTCGAGCGCGGCGAGAAGGACTCCGAGAACCACCAGCGCGCCGACGTCCCCGAGGACCTGGCCCCGGACGAGCTGTCCGTGGAGCTGGCCGAGGAACTGCTCGCCAAGCCGAGCGGCGACTTCGAGCTGGGCACCGACCCGGCCACCGGCCACGCCATCGTCGCCAAGGACGGCCGCTACGGCCCCTACGTCACCGAGGTGCTCCCCGAGGGCACCCCGAAGACCGGCAAGAACGCCGTGAAGCCGCGCACCGCCTCGCTGTTCAAGTCGATGTCGCTGGACACGGTGACCCTCGACGACGCCCTCAGGCTCATGTCGCTGCCCCGTGTCGTCGGCACCGACGCGGAGGGCGTCGAGATCACCGCGCAGAACGGCCGCTACGGCCCGTACCTGAAGAAGGGCACGGACTCGCGGTCGCTGCAGACCGAGGAGCAGCTCTTCGGCATCACGCTGGAGGAGGCGCTGGCGATCTACGCCCAGCCCAAGCAGCGTGGCCGGGCCGCCGCCAAGCCGCCGCTGAAGGAGCTGGGCACCGACCCGGTCAGCGAGAAGCCCGTCGTGGTCAAGGACGGTCGCTTCGGCCCGTACGTCACCGACGGCGAGACCAACGCGACGCTGCGCTCCGGCGACAGCGTCGAGGAGATCACGCCCGAGCGGGGCTACGAGCTGCTCGCCGAGAAGCGCGCCAAGGGGCCCGCCAAGAAGACGGCGAAGAAGGCCGCGAAGAAGACGGCCGCCAAGAAGGCCCCGGCCAAGAAGGCGGCCGCGACCAAGAAGACGGCCGCCGCGAAGACCACCGCGGCCAAGAAGACCGCCGCCAAGAGCACGGCGAAGAAGACGGCCGCGAAGACGACCGCCGGCACGGCCGCCAAGAAGGCGACCGCGTCGAAGACGTCGCAGGACTGAGCCCGGCTCAGAAACCCCGGCACGGCCGAGCGCCCCACCCGCTCAACCGCTTCACGCGATCTTCGCGAAACGAACGCCCCGGCATCGATTCGGTGTCGGGGCGTGCGTACGTCCGGCCGGGCACGCCGGACTGTCGGCGGCGACCTATAGGCTGAACGCATGACGCGAGCCGAGCAGCCAACGGCCCCTCACCCCGCCCCGGACGACGCACTCGTCGCGGACTCCCGCGAGCGCGCCGTCCGCGCCCTGCTGCGCCGTCCGCAGCTGAGGCGTTTGTGGAGCGCACAGCTCGTGGGGGGTGTCGGCGACATCCTCGCCCTCCTGGTGCTGGTCCTCCTCGCCGTCCAGGCCGCGATCGGCTCGGGCTCCTTCGGCGGGGGCTACCGGGGCGTGGCGTTCGCAGTGGCGACCGTTTTCGGCGTCCGGATCCTGGCGACGCTGCTCTTCGGCGCCGTCCTGCTCGGACCGCTGACCTCGCTCACCTCGCAGGACGGTCCGCTCGACCGGCGCTGGACCCTGGTCGGCGCCGACGGGCTGCGGGCCGCGCTGCTGATCGTCGCGCCGCTGTGGATCGACTGGACGCCCGGCAACGCACTCGCCGTCCTCCTGGTGACCGTCTTCGTCACCGGCGTCGCCGAGCGCTTCTGGACGGTGTGCCGGGAGAGCGCGGCCCCCGCGCTGCTGCCCGCCCCGCCCCTGGAGGGCGCCACGGTACGGCCGCTGCCGGACCACATGGACGCGCTGCGCCGCCTGTCGCTGCGCACGAGCTTCGTCGCGGTCCCGCTGGCGGCCGCCGTCCTGGTCGTCGCCGGGCTCCTGAACAACCTCCTGGGCGCCGGCATCGACTGGTTCGCCGAGCACCAGGCGGCGCTCGGCTCGTACGTGGCGGCCGGACTGTTCGCCGCGTCCCTGTCCGTGGTGACCTTCCTGGAGCTGCCCGCCGTGCGCACCCCCCGCGCGCGGTCGCCGCTTGAGGGCATGCGCCGTCCCAAGAGCGACGGCGGCGTCGACAAGGGCCGCACCGGCGTGCTGCCCCTGCTGGTGTTCGCCTGCGCCGCGGTCGCCGCGGTGGTGGCCGCCACGGTCGCCGTGGCCGTGCTGCACGCCAAGGACCTGGGCGGCGGCCCCGTGCTGTACGGGCTGACGGTGGGCGCGCTGACCGGCGGCGTCGTCGTCGGCATCCGCACCGCCCCCGCCCTGCTGCCGTCCCTGTCCCGTCGCCGGCTGCTCGCCCTGGCGATCGCCTTCGCCGGCATCGCCCTGCTGGCCGCCGGACTCGTCCCGGACGACACCACCGTGCTGCTGCTCCTCGCGCTGGCCGGTGTCGGCGCGGGCGTGGCCGCGAACACCGGGCACGCGCTGCTCGACCAGGAGACCGAGGACCACCGCCGGGCACGGACCACCGAGCACCTGCACGCCGTCGTCCGGGTCTACGTGGCGCTCGGCGCGGTCGTCGGGCCCGTGCTGGCCGCGGCGATCGGACCGCACCGGCTGGAGAACGGCAAGTTCGTCTTCGCCCACGGCGGTGCCGCGTTCCTCCTGATGCTGCTCGGCGCCCTGCTGCTGCCGCTCGCCGCGCTGGTGCTGGCCAAGGTCGACGACCGCTCCGGCGTACCGCTGCGCCACGACCTTCGGGACGCGCTGCTCGGCGGCGACGACCCGGTGCCGAGCCCCGCAACGAACGGTTTCTTCATCGCCCTGGAGGGCGGCGACGGCGCCGGCAAGTCCACCCAGGCAGAGGCCCTCGCCGAGTGGATCCGCGGCAAGGGACACGAGGTCGTGCTCACCCGCGAGCCGGGCGCCACGCCGGTCGGCAAGCGCCTGCGCTCCATCCTGCTGGACGTCTCCAGCGCCGGACTGTCGCACCGCGCGGAGGCCCTGCTGTACGCCGCCGACCGCGCGGAGCACGTCGACACCGTGGTCCGGCCCGCCCTGGAGCGGGGCGCCGTGGTCGTCTCCGACCGTTACATCGACTCCTCGGTCGCCTACCAGGGCGCGGGGCGCGACCTGTCGCCGACCGAGATCGCCCGCATCAACCGCTGGGCCACCAACGGGCTCGTACCGCACCTGACCGTCCTGCTGGACGTGGCGCCGGAGGCCGCGCGCGAGCGCTTCACCGAGGCGCCGGACCGGCTGGAGTCGGAGCCCGCCGAGTTCCACGCGCGCGTGCGCTCCGGTTTCCTCACCCTCGCCGCCGCCGACCCCGGGCGCTACCTCGTCGTCGACGCCGGCCAGGAGCCCGAGGCCGTCACCACCGTCGTGCGCCACCGGCTCGACCAGGTGCTGCCGCTGTCCGAGGCCGAGATCAAGGCCCAGGAGGAGGCGCGCCGCAAGGCCGAGGAGGAGGCCCGCCGCAAGGCCGAGGAAGAGGCCGCGCGCAAGGCGGAGGAGGAGCGCCTGGAGCGCGAGCGCCTTGAGGAAGAGGCTCGGGTGCGCGCCGAGGAGGAGGAGCGCAAGCGGCGCGAGCTGGAGGAGGCGCAGCGGCGCGAGGCCGAGCGGCAGGCCGAGGAGGCCAGGCGGCGGGCCGAGGAAGCGCGCCGGAAGGCCGAGGAGGAGCAGGCCCGGCTCCTGGCGGAGGAGAAGGCGCGCGCCGAGGAGGAGGCGCGGCTGCGGGCCGAGGAGGAGCGGCGCCGCAAGCAGGCCGAGGAGGAGGAGCGGCTGCGCGCCGAGGCCGAGGCGCGGCGCCTGGAGAAGCAGCGCAAGGCGGAAGAGGCCCTGCTGCGGGCCGAGGAGGCACGCCGGGCGGCGGAGCAGGCGGCGGCAGCGGCGGCGGCCGGTCCCAGGTCGGCGGCCCCCGCGGCGGCGGACGCGCCCCGCCCGAAGCCGGCCGCCTCGGCGCCCTCGGACGCAGTGACCGTGCCGACCCCGGTCGTGACCCCGACCAACGCCTCCGGCGGTCCGGTGGAGGACACGGCGGTCCTGCGGCCGGTCCGGGACGCGGGGGACGACGACCGTGCCGACGACGCCGAGGACGGCACGGACGCCCGGCGCGGGCGCGACGACGGCGGCCGGGCGCCCGGCGAGTCGGAGTCCGAGGTGACGACCGAGCTGCCGGTGCCGTCCGGCGTGGCGGACGAGACGACGGTGCTGCCGGCGGTGGACCCGCGGGACATCGACGAGACGGCGGTACTGCCGCCCGTGACGCCGGGAGCCGCCGACGAGACGGCGGTGCTGCCGCCCGTACGCGGGGACGACCCCGCCGACCGGGTCCCGCCGGGCTACTTCCGCGAGGAGAGCCCTGCCGAGGAAGCCCGGGACCGTACGCGCGAGCTGCCCCAGATCGACCCCGACCAGGCACCGCCGTCGCGCAGGCGCCGCTCCGACTGGGCCGAGGAGACCCCGCTGGACGACCTGCCGACGCTGGCGGACGAACTGCTCGGACCGCACGACGCGGACGAGAGCGGCCGACGGGACGACGACGGCGGCGGTGACGGACGCGACGAGGGCGGCCGTCGAGGCCGAGGCAAGGGCCGGGGCCGACGCTGAGGACCCTCGGAACCTGAGGATCCTCGGGATCTGAGAACCCCCGGGGCCCGAGGACCTCGGGACTGGAAGACGTGAGCGCACCTGAGTACCGGGACGCCCGGGGCCCCGCGCCCCGGGCGTCCCGCCGCGTTGTCGGTGCCACCCCGCACAATGGAGGGCGCGGCGCGGATCGGCGCGGCGGCTCGGTGTGACCGGCTCAGTGCGGTCGGTTCGGTGTGACGGAAGGACGGCGTGACCCCATGACCGTGTGGGACGACCTCGTCGGGCAGGAGAAGGTGTGCGAGCCGCTCGCCGCCGCTGCCCGGGATGCCGATGCCTTCGTCAGCGCCGCCGCGGCCGACGGCCCGCTCCCGCAGTCGACGAGCATGACGCACGCCTGGCTGTTCACGGGCCCGCCCGGCTCCGGCGTGACACAGACGGCGCGGGCCTTCGCCGCCGCGCTGCAGTGCGTCAGCCCCGACCGCGCCCTCGGCGGCGTCCCCGGCTGCGGCTTCTGCGACGGCTGCCACACGGCGCTGGTCGGCACCCACGCGGACGTCAGCACGGTGGTCGCCATGGGCGCCGAGATCCGTGCCAAGGACATGCGGGACACCGTCCGCAAGTCGTTCACCTCACCGGCGAACGGCCGCTGGCAGGTCATCCTCGTCGAGGAGGCCGAGCGGCTGAACGAGAAGTCGGCCAACGCGGTCCTGAAGGCCGTGGAGGAACCGGCCCCGCGCACCGTCTGGCTGCTGTGCGCCCCCTCCGTCGAGGACGTCCTGCCCACCATCCGCTCCCGCTGCCGCCACCTGAACCTGCGCACCCCGTCGGTCCAGGCCGTCGCCGACATGCTCGTGCGGCGCGAGGGCATCGAACCGGACGTCGCCGCCGCGGCGGCCCGCGCCACCCAGGGCCACATCGACCGCGCCCGCCGCCTGGCCACGGACCAGGCCGCCCGGGCGCGCCGGGCGGCCGTGCTGAAGCTGCCGCTGCGGGTCGACGACATCGGCGGGGCCCTCAAGGCGGCCCAGGAGCTGGTCGACGCCGCGGCGGAGGACGCCAAGCAGCTCGCCGAGGAGATGGACACCAAGGAGACCGAGGAACTGAAGGCGGCGCTGGGCGCGGCCCAGGGCGGCCGGCTGCCCCGCGGCACGGCAGGCGTGATCAAGGAGCTGGAGGCCGACCAGAAACGCCGCAAGGCGCGCACCCAGCGCAACAGCCTCGACCTGGCCCTGAGCGAGCTCACCGGCTTCTACCGGGACGTCCTCGCCCTCCAGCTCGGCTCCCGCGTGGCGATCGCCAACGCCGACGCGGAGGACGCCCTGGAGCGGCTCGCCCGCGGCAGCACCCCCGAGTCCACACTGCGCCGCATCGAGGCGATCGGGGCCTGCGGTGAGGCCCTCGACCGCAATGTGCCCCCGCTGCTTGCGGTGGAGGCGATGACGATGGCCCTCAGAGCGGGCTGAGCGGGCGCTCCCGCGGCGGGCGGCCCGCCCGGTTGACGCCGTAACCCGTACGAGGCACGCGAACCACGTACCGCGATCGCATGGTCGCGGAGCGTTACGCTCGACGGATGCACACAAGGCGCACTCACCGCAGGACCCGCACTGGCAGCACCCGTTTCCGAGCCGCGCTGCTCGCCGCCGCGCTGCTCGCCACCGCCTGCTCGGCCGGGGGCGCGTCGACGTCCGCCGGTTCCCCCGCGGCGGAGGCGGCCGGCTCGACGGAGGCGGCGACGGCGACGCTGACCGCGCTGCCGGAGGCCACGCCCTCCGAGCTGTCTCCGTACTACGAGCAGAAGCTCGGCTGGCGCGACTGCGGCGTCCCCGGCTTCCAGTGCGCCACCATGAAGGCCCCGCTCGACTACGCGAAGCCGGCCGAGGGCGACGTGCGGCTGGCGGTGGCCCGCAAGAAGGCAACGGGGCCCGGCAAGCGCCTCGGCTCGCTGCTGGTCAATCCGGGCGGCCCGGGCGGCTCGGCGATCGGCTACCTCCAGCAGTACGCGGGCATCGGCTACCCGGCCAAGGTCCGCGCCCAGTACGACATGGTCGCGGTCGACCCCAGGGGCGTGGCCCGCAGCGAGCCCGTGGAGTGCCTCGACGGGCGCGAGATGGACGCGTTCACGCAGACCGACGTCACGCCGGACGACGCGGGCGAGACGGACGAGCTGGTCGACGCCTACAAGGAGTTCGCCGAGGGCTGCGGAGCGGACGCGCCGAAGCTGCTGCGTCACGTCTCGACGGTCGAGGCGGCGCGCGACATGGACGTCCTGCGCGCGGTGCTGGGCGACGAGAAACTGACCTACGTCGGAGCCTCGTACGGCACGTTCCTGGGCGCGACCTACGCCGGCCTGTTCCCGGACCGGACGGGCCGCCTGGTCCTGGACGGCGCGATGGACCCCTCCCTGCCCGCACGCCGCCTGAACCTGGAGCAGACGGAGGGCTTCGAGACGGCGTTCCAGTCCTTCGCGAAGGACTGCGTGAAGCGGTCCGACTGCCCCCTCGGCGACAAGGACACCACTCCTGACCAGGTCGGCAAGAACCTGAAGGCCTTCTTCGACGACCTGGACGCCAAACCGATCCCCGCCGGGGACGCCGACGGCCGCAAGCTCACCGAGTCCCTCGCCACCACCGGTGTGATCGCGGCGATGTACGACGAGGGCGCCTGGCAGCAACTGCGCGAGTCGCTGACCTCGGCGATGAAGGAGAAGGACGGCGCCGGGCTGCTGATCCTCTCCGACAGCTACTACGAGCGCGAGGCCGACGGCGGCTACAGCAACCTGATGTTCGCCAACTCCGCCGTGAACTGCCTCGACCTCCCCGCCGCCTTCTCCTCCCCGGACGAGGTGCGCGAGGCCCTCCCCGAGTTCGAGAAGGCATCCCCGGTCTTCGGCGAGGGCCTCGCCTGGTCCTCCCTGAACTGCGCGTACTGGCCGGTCAAGCCCACGGGTGAGCCGCACCGCATCGAGGCCGCCGGCGCCACCCCGATCGTCGTGGTCGGCACCACCCGCGACCCGGCCACCCCGTACCGCTGGGCCCAGGCCCTGGCCGACCAGCTCTCCTCCGGCCGCCTCCTCACCTACGAGGGCGACGGCCACACCGCCTACGGCCGCGGCAGCGCCTGCATCGACTCGGCGATCAACACGTACCTGCTGAGCGGCACGGCCCCGAAGGACGGCAAGCGCTGCGCGTAGCCCCCGCCCCGCCGACCCCACCCGCCCCGGAGCACGGCCTCCGGGGCGGGTACGAAGCACCCCGGGAAACTGTGTAGACTTACCGACGTTGCTGATCGCACCATGGGTGCCCAGCGCGCCGCCTTAGCTCAGATGGCCAGAGCAACGCACTCGTAATGCGTAGGTCTCGGGTTCGAATCCCGAAGGCGGCTCCGGCAAAGACCAGGTCACGTATCTCGTGGCCTGGCTTTTTGTGTTCCGGGGGCGTGTGGCAGCCGTGGGCCGGGAATCCCGTGTGTGAGCACAAGGGGCCGCCCTTCCTCGTCCGTACAACGCGGTGGTGTGGGCGTGCCGTCGATCGTTCGGCCCGATGTACCGGGGGCGAATGCGAGTGGGGCGAGCAGGTGTGCTGCGGCATCCGAGAGGGCCCCTCCCCACCCGGCCTGCCGGCAGTGTGCGCCGGCTTGCTGCTTCGGGGCGGAGCGCGCAGTCTGGGCCTTGTGACCCTCTCACATGGCGCGCTGGCGCACCGGCTCATCGCCGACCATCTCGTCGACGGGAGGATGGAGCCGGGCCGTGAGATCGGACTGCGGATCGACCAGACCCTCACCCAGGACGCCACCGGCACGCTGGTGATGCAGGAACTCGACGCCCTCGGCCTGGACCGGGTCCGTACCGAGATCAGCGTTCAGTACGTCGACCACAACCTGCTCCAGGCGGACGAGCGCAACGCCGAGGACCACGCCTTCCTGCGCTCCGCGTGCCGTCGCTTCGGCATCTGGTACTCCAAGCCGGGCAACGGCGTCTCGCACCCCAGCCACATGCAGTACTTCGGTGTCCCCGGCAGGACGTTGGCCGGGTCCGACTCGCATACCTGTGCCGCGGGGTCGCTCGGCATGCTCGCCCTGGGCACCGGCGGCCTGGAGGTCGCGCTCGCGATGGCCGGACGGCCGCTGCACGTGACCATGCCGGAGATCTGGGTATCCACCTGACCGGCAGACTGCCTGAGTGGGTGAGCGCCAAGGACGTGGTGCTGGAGCTGCTGCGACGGCACGGCGTCAAGGGAGCGGTCAACCGGATCCTGGAGTACCACGGCCCGGGACTTGAGGGGTTGACGGCCATGGACAGGCACGTCATCGCCAACATGGGTGCCGAGCTCGGCGCGACCACCTCCGTCTTCCCCTCCGATGCCGCAGTGCGCGCCTTCCTGCTCGCCGAGGACCGCGAAGCCGACTTTCGTGAACTGGCCGCCGAGCCGGACGCCGTCTACGACCGCATCGACGAGATCGACCTTGCCACGCTCGAGCCGCTCATCGCCCGTCCCACCTCGCCGGGCAACGTCGTGCCGGTGCGCACGGTGGCGGGAGAACCCATCGGGCAGGCCGTCATCGGCTCCTCCGCCAACCCGGGACTGCGCGACTTCGCCATCGCTGCCGCCATTGTCACCCGCCGTCAGACCCATCCCGCTGTCAGCTTCGACATCAACCCCACCTCCCGCGAAATCCTCGCCGATCTGACCAGGACCGGCTCGACCTTCGACCTGATCACCGCCGGGGCCCGTATCCACCAGGCCGGCTGCCTGGGCTGCATCGGTATGGGTCAGGCTCCGGCGGCCGGCCGCAACAGCTTGCGCACCTTCCCGCGCAACTTCCCCGGCCGCTCCGGCACCGAGGACGACGCGGTGTGGCTGTGCTCCCCGGAGACCGCCGCCGTCTCCGCACTCACCGGCGAGATCACCGATCCCCGAGACTGGGCGGCCCGCGAGGGCGTGTCGTATCCGCGGCTTCGCCTGCCCGAGCACGCGTCGGTCAACCGGTCAATGCTCGAACCCCCGCTGCCGCCCGAGCAGGCCGCGCGCATCGAGCTCGAACGAGGCCCCAACATCTCCGCCTTCCCCGATTTCGACCCGCTGCCCAACCTGCTGGCGGGCCCGGTCCTGCTCAAATGTGGAGACAACGTCTCCACCGACGAGATCTCCCCGGCCGGCGCGAAGGCACTGCCGTACCGTTCGAACATCCCCAGGCTCGCCGAGTTCACCTTCACCCGGCTCGACCCGGACTACCCGCAGCGCGCCGCCGAACTGGCCGACGACAGCGGGCCGGGTCGGCACTTCGTCGTCGGCGGGGAGAACTACGGCCAGGGCTCCTCCCGCGAGCATGCCGCCATCACTCCGCGTCACCTGGGTCTGTGCGCCGTGATCGCCAAGTCCTAAGCCCGTATCCACTGGCAGAACCTGGCCAACTTCGGTGTTCTGCCGCTCGAGTTCGATCAGGCGGCCGACTACGACCGCGTTGACGCCGGCGACCGGCTACGGCTCGAGAACCTGCACGCCGCACTCGCCCCCGGAGCCGAACCCCGCCTGCGGCTGCACAACACCACCAAGGACGAGACCTACCAGGTCCGCCACCACCTATCCGACGGCCGCCGCCGCACCGTACTCGCCGGAGGAACGATCGCAGCCCTCGCCCGCGAGGAGCAGCGGTGCCCCGGAGGCGCCGGCACCCCGGCGGACACGGGCGACCTCAGTGACGGCGGAGGCTGACCCGGCAACCGCCCCGCACTGCCGAATGGGGAGTGCCGCTGCCCGGGATGCCCACGGACTGTAGCGGGCGCATGGTGGAACTCGGCGGTGGGCAGTGCCTGCATGAGCTGCTGCTCGGCGAACGGCACACCGTAGACATGTGCCACCGGACGTACGGGTCGTGCGGCGTATGGCCGGGTACCCGGCGACCGCGGAAAGGTACGGCGACGACCGGCCACTTGGTCCGGTCGTGCTCGCGGAGGTGTGCGAGCGCGGCGAGCAGCGTCCCTGTGTCACCACCCCGGTTCCGGGGGCTGGAAGGGAGGGAGCGGACGTGGCGCGGTTCCTCGTGAAGGACGACGACCTCGTCGTGCGCCTGTCCTGGCGGGAGAAAGCCGCCGCGCACCGCGGAAGTGTGCGCGTGCCGCTGACGGCTGTACGCCGGGTGACGGTCGAATCCGACTGGTGGCGTGTCCTGCGCGGAGTGGCTCTGCACGGCGTCTGGATGCCCGACGTGCTGAGCGCCGGCACGCGGGGCCACGTCGGCGGACAGGACTTCGTGGTTCTGCGGCCCGGCAGGCCCGTGGTGTGCGTTGAACTGCGGCCCACGGCTCCCTTCGGACTCCTGGCCGTCTCGGTCCGGGGCGACGCGCAGGCCACGGCGGAACGGCTGCGGCGTTCGGCACCGGACATCGACGAGTCCACCGCCTGGCGGCAGCCTCTTCCCGTGGCCGAGGAGACGGAGGATTCCTGGAGAGAGCTGGACATGTACCGAAAGCACTGAGTGAGTGAGCCGCACGCCGGTCGCTTCCGCATCATGCCGCACCCCCTCACTTCGCGTCCCCATAGCACTCCACCACCGCCGTCGTGAACGGAAACCGCACCGGCGTCGCCCCGAACGTCAGCCGCCCCGCCAGTTCCGCCGCGTCCCGGATGGCCGCGACGACCGTGTCGGCCTCCTCCTCGGGACAGTGCACGATCACCTCGTCGTGCTGGAAGAAGACCAGCTCGGCCGCCAGGTCCGCGCAGGTCCGGCGCAGCGCGGCGAGGAGCAGCAGGGCCCAGTCGGCGGCGCTGCCCTGGACGACGAAGTTGCGGGCGAAGCGGCCGCGTGCGCGGGCGTTGGTGGACGCGTAGCCCGGCACCCACTCCTGGGGGCGGCTCCCGGGGTCGGAGGGGTCGTCCTGCGGAAGGCCCGCCTCCTCGGCGCCGTCGGCCGCGCCGGCCGCGGGCGGGCAGGTGCGGCCCAGCCAGGTGCGCACCAGCCGGCCCTCCACGCCCGCGCGAGCCGCGTCGTCGACGTACGCCACCGCGTGGGGGAAGCGGCGCCGGAGCGCGGCCAGGTTCTTCAGGCCGTCGCCGGAGGTCTGGCCGTACACCGCGCCGAGCACGGCGAGCTTGGCCTGGGCGCGGTCGCCGGAGAAGGCGCGCTCGGAGACGGACTGGTAGAGGTCGGTCTCCCGGCCGGCCACCTCCATCAGACCGGGGTCGCGGGAGATCGCGGCCAGCACCCGCGGCTCCATCTGGTCGGCGTCGGCGACGACCAGCCGCCAGCCGGGGTCGGCGACGACGGCGCGGCGGATCACCTTGGGGATCTGCAGCCCGCCCCCGCCGTTGGTGACCCAGCGGCCGGTCACCGTGCCGCCGGCCAGGAACTCGGGACGGAAGCGTCCGTCGCGCACCCAGTCCTGGAGCCAGGACCAGCCGTGGGCGACCCAGATCCGGTACAGCTTCTTGTACTCGATCAGCGGTTTCACGGCCGGGTGGTCCAGCGTTTCCAGCTCCCAGCGGCGGGTGGAGCCGACCTTCACGCCCGCCTGCCCGAACGCCTTGACCACGTCCGCCGGCAGGTCGGGCCGCACCCGGCGGCCGAAGGCGGCGGACACCTCGTCCGCCAGCTCGGCCAGGCGGCGCGGCTCGCCCCCGCCCGCATACCGCTCGCCGAGCAGGTCGTGCAGCACCTCGCGGTGCACGTCGGCCCGCCAGGGCAGCCCCGCGCGGTTCATCTCGGCGGCCACCAGCATCCCCGCCGACTCGGCCGCCGTCAGCAGCCGCATCCGGTCGGGGTGCGCCGCGCGGTCGTGGCGGTGCTGCTGCCCGGCGTAGACGTCGAGCAGGTCGGTGAGGGGGAGGTGGACGGCCTGGGGTTCGAAGAGCGGGGACTGCGCGCCGGGTTCGGCGGACCGCTGCGGCGGGTCGGGCGGTACGGGGTCGCCGCGCAGCCGGGCCAGGGCGGCCGCGGCCGAGCGCGGCTCCCCGTACCGCCCCTCGTGGCCGAGCAGGAGGGTCTCGGCGGCCTCCACGTCGTAGCACCGCTCCACTCGCACCCCCGCGGCGAGCAGGTGCGGTGCGATCTCGGCGGTGGACCGCCACACCCAGCGGGTGACGTCCGGCCTGCTCCGCACGGCCTCGGCGAGACCGGCCTCGCGCCGCACCGGACCGGCGGGCAGCCCGTCGCGGCCGAGGGGCGCGACGTCCACGCCACCGCCCTCGGCCACCGCGAGCGCCCACCTCTCGGCCATGTCGTGAGTGTCGCAGGCGGGTCTGACATCGGCCTCGCGGCGAGGGCCTTCAGGCCTCCCCGCCCTCCGGTCCGTCCTCCCCGCCCTTCTCGGTCACCTTGATGAACTGCGCCAGCGCGTCGGTGACGTAGCGCTCGGCGGCCTCCTTGGTGAGGCCGAGCCCGCTGAGCACGCCCTCGCCGTCCTCGTGCTCCAGCAGGGCGAGCAGGAGGTGTTCGGTGCCGATGTAGTTGTGGCCCAGGCGCAGGGCCTCGCGGAAGGTGAGTTCGAGGACCTTCTTGGCGGCGGGGCCGTAGGGCACCAGTTCCGGGACCTGGGAACCGGCGGGCGGGAGGGCGGCGAGTGCCGCCTCGCGGACCGCGTCGAGGGTCACGCCCTGGGCGGCGATCGCCTTGGTGGAGAGGCTCTCGCTCTGCGTGAGCAGGCCCAGGACGAGGTGCTCGGGCAGCCCCTCGGCGTTGCCGCCGGTCTTGGCCGCGTTGTGGGCGGCCATCACGGCTTCGCGCGCGCGGGGCGTGTAACGGCTGAAGCCCTGGCTCGCGTCCAGGTCGGCGGACTCCTTGGGCACGAAGCGCTTCTGCGCCGCCTGCCGGGTGACGCCCATGCTCTTGCCGATGTCCGTCCAGGACGCGCCCGAACGCCGGGCCTGGTCCACGAAGTGACCGATGAGATGGTCGGCCACCTCACCGAGGTGCTCGCCCGCGATGACGGCGTCCTGGAGCTGTTCCAGGGGTTCCGGATGCACCTTCTTGATCGCGGTGATGAGTTCGTCGAGGCGTACGGATGACGTGATGCTCGGGTTCGTCGTCATGTGTCAACCGTAGGTTGCGGCCCGCGGCCTGTCAACTGATGGTTGACGGTCGGTGGGAGAGGGCGACGTCACTTCGGAGACGCCACCACCAGACGCACCGCCAGCCCCCGTGAACACCGTCCCGGAGACGACGTTGAGCCAGCGATTCACCCGGGCGCTGCGCCCGAGGAGACTCGCCAGCCGTCCCGAGAGCAGCCCGACGAATCCGTCCCACAGGAAACCCATCACCACCAGCGTTCCGCCGAGCACCAGCAACTGGCCCGGGACATGCCCCAGCGAGGGATCGACGAACTGCGGCAGGAACGCCACGTTGAAGAGGATCACCTTGGGATTGAGCAGGTTGGTGATCGCGCCCTGCCAGAAGGCCCGCCGCATCCCCGCGGTCCTCGGCGCCGCATCGTCCCCGCCCGGCGCCGACCGGTCCCGGAAGGCCTTCACCGCCAGATACAGCAGATAGGCCGCGCCCGCCCACCGCAGCACGTGGTACAGCGTGGGCAGCGTCGTGAAGAGGGCCGACAGCCCGAGGGCCGCGGCGACCGCGTGCACGAGCATCGCGCAGGCCACCCCGAACGCGGCCATCACACCGGCCGTGGGACCGCCCCGCCCGCCCATCGCCACGATGAACATCATGTCGGGGCCCGGGGTGACGCACAGGGCGAGGGCGGCGACCAGAAACGCCATGTAGAGAGTTGCGTCCACCATGCGGGTCATGGTCGGCGCCGGCCGGTGCGGGCCCGGCCGAATTCCGCGGAGTGAGACGGGCCCGGCGGCCGTGGCACCATCGCCGGGTGAGTACGCCCCGCACCGTCGACCGTGCCTTCGAGACCGCCCTGTACGACACCGCCGACGACGCCCTCGACGCCGCCGCCTCCCTGCTCGCGGCCGATCCGGCGGCGGACGCGGAACTGGCCGGGCGCGGCCAGGAGTTCGTCGCCACGGCCTGGCGCAGGGGCTGGCAGCCCGCCGACCTGGTACGGATCGTGCGCCGCGAACTGGACGACGCGCACGTACGACTGGTCGCCGAGCTGATCCGCGCCCAGGCGCCGCACGACCGTGCGCGCGGACCCCGCTGGGCCGCGCAGCTCGCCGGCCTGCCGGACGCGGACGGGACGGCGCCGCCCCGCACCGACCGCTTCTCGCACGCCACCGCCGTACTGGAGCTGTACCGGCTGCTGCTGCGCCTGCCCGCGCTGGAGCCCCTGGAAGCCGTCCGGGCGCCGCGCCGGGACCGGGAGAGCCGTCCGGAGTCCCGCGCCCTCGCCCGCATCCGCGCGCTGCTCGCCAAGGCGGAGGCCACCGGGTATCCCGACGAGGCGGAGGCGCTGAGCGCGAAGGCGCAGGAGCTGATGGCCCGGCACAGCGTGGACGAGGCGCTGCTGGCCGCACGGGCGCACACGCCCGCGCCCGACGCGCCGGGTGCCTGCCGGATCGGGGTGGAGCCGCCCTACGAGCAGGCCAAGGCGGTGCTGCTGGACGCGGTGGCCGACGCCAACCACTGCCGGGCCGTGTGGAACGAGGACCTCGGCTTCTCCACCGTCGTCGGTTTCGAGGCCGACCTGGAGGCGGTCGAACTCCTCTACACCTCGCTGCTGGTGCAGGCCGAGGGCGCGATGACGAAGGCGGAGGCCGGCCAGCGGGCCGGCGGGCGCAGGCGGACCAAGACCTTCCGGCAGTCCTTCCTCGCCGCCTACGCCCACCGCG
The DNA here is from genome assembly GCF_044754585.1 of Streptomyces sp. NPDC093065. Classification (NCBI taxonomy): domain Bacteria; kingdom Bacillati; phylum Actinomycetota; class Actinomycetes; order Kitasatosporales; family Streptomycetaceae; genus Streptomyces; species Streptomyces sp. NPDC093065. Next base: position 225,274 of record NZ_JBIVPJ010000013.1, read on the forward strand.
CGGGCGCCCGGCTGCGCGCCGCGGCGGAAGCGGCCACGGGTGCGGCGGCGGACGCGGACCTCCTGCCGGTCCTCGCCTCCCGGGAGGTCGCGGTCACCGACCGCTTGGAGCGCATGTTCCCGGAGACGACCACGACCCGGCTGCGCGGCGCCGGCGACGCGGCCGGCTGGACGGAGGGCACCCGCGCGGCCGACGCAGCCCGGGTCGGCCGCCGCCGGCCACTGGAGTAGGCCCGGGCGCCGGAGCGGACTCGCCGTCAGGAACCGATGCCGGCCGTCGGCAGGCCCGGCGGCAGGGACCCGCCCTCGGACTTGGTGTACGTCTCCTCACCGAGGTCGCCCTCCCAGGCCACCGTGAGCGAGGTGGCGTCGACCGAACCGACCTTGCCGGCCGCCCGGTCGTCGCTCCCGTCGGCGCACTTCAGGCGGATCGTCCGGGTGCCGTCGGTTTCGTCCGCCGTACCGCTGCACACGGTTCCGCCGGTGGCGAAGAGGGCCGCCTTGTCACCGGTGACCATCAGCGCGACGGCCTGGCCGTCGGTCGTCGCCAGCCAGCTGCCCTCCAGGGCGCCGGCGGCACCGGCGGGCGGTGAACCGCCCGCGTCGCCGCCCGGGTCCGTGCTCGCGGACGCGCCGGGCGACGCCGAGGACCTGTCGCCGCCGCCCGAGCCGTCGCCGCCGGAGTCCCCGTCGTCGGTGCACGCGGTCAGGGCCAGCGCCCCGGCCAGCCCGAGGACCAGCGCCGCGACCCGCACGGAGCGCCGCCCCCGACGGCGGGTGGGCCCGCCGGGCGGGGCAGTCGCAAGCGTCGCGGTCCCCGCCCCCGTCGCGTTCGCCGTACCCGTGGCTCGCGCAGTGTGCGCCGTGCTCGCCGTGTTCTCCGCAGTCACCCACGTCACCGGAAGCTCCAAGCTGTAGCCGGACGGCCGGTTCGGCCCCGAACAGCCGCAAGCTACCAGGAGGACTTGCGCACCCCGGGCTGATGTCCGGCGTGCGCCCGCTCACGCGGATTCACCCGGGAGAGGCCCGAAGACCCGGAAGCATCCGCGCGGACGTCCGTCGACCCGGTCGCGGTTGCGCACCCGTGTGGGGCTCGCGTCGCGCGGCTGCCTGCGCGGTTCCCGACGGTCGGCGAGCCGTTCGGCCTCCGTCGACGAGGGACGGCGGGCGATCTCCTCCGACTCGGCCCGGCGTGCCGCGCGGCGCGCGACGGTCGCCCGCCGCTGCTCGTTCTCCGCGATCTCGCTCCTCTTCGCCATCGGATCCTCACGCCCCGGGCACGGACGCGCGCCACCGCCGCCTCGACGCCGGTCGAGTCGACCGGCATGCATGGGCGGACACGGTGACGTACCTCTCCTCCGGGCACGACGGTTCTGGCTGTTAATGAAAGTCATTTTCAGTAAGGTGGTGGCATGGCACGCAACGAACTCCGTCCGGTCGGCAAGCTCCGGCCCGCCGCCGGGACCGGCTACACCTACGTCACCCGCATCGACTTCCGAGAGGAGCGCACCGGCACCGCCCGCGTCCCGGACGCCGCCGGACGCGTGGAGCGCTTCGAGCGCCGGTACGGGAAGGAGGGCCTGGCGTGAGCCGGCCGGAGCGCCGCCACGAACTGCCGGTGGTGATCGTCGGCGGACTGCACGCCGACGCGCGCGGGGCGGCCGTGGCGCGGCTGCTGGCCGACGTGCCCGGCAGCGTCGTCCTCCACCACGACCTGGCGACGGCCGTCGCGGGCACCGTCGTACGGACCGTGCGGGACGCCACCGGCGTCCTCTCCGCGGGCGAGGCGCCCCTCGTCAACGACTGCGCGTGCTGCGCCCTGCGCGAGGACCTCGTCCCCGAGCTGGTCCGGCTCGCGGAGGCCGGGGGCACCCCGCTGGCCGTCGTCGAGCTGTGGGACTCCGTCGAGCCCAAGGCGATGGCGGAGGTGGTGACGGCCGGCGGCTTCACCGTCTCCGGCGTGATCACCGCCGTCGACCCGGCGCTGGTCCTGCCGTACCTCGGCAACGGCGACGACCTCGCCGAGGGCGGGCTCGCCGCCGCGGCCACCGATCAGCGCACCGTCGCCGACACCTTCGCGCGTCAGCTGGAGTACGCCTCCGTCCTCGCCCTCGTCGAGTCCCTCCCCGGCTCGCCGGAGGCCGACGACGAGGACCGCGAGCTGCTCGCCCAGCTGCATCCGACGGCCCGCCGGGTCCCGATCGGCCACGGGAACCCGGCGGGCGCACCTTCCGGTCGGCCCCTGGAGCTGGCGCGGGCCGCCCTCGCCGGGTTCGACGTGGAGGCCGCGGCCGCCGCGCAGCACCCGGCCTGCGCCCTGCTGCCCGCCGAGGCCGACGCGCACGGCGTCGCCACCCTGGTCTGGCACCGCCGCCGCCCCTTCCATCCGGAGCGGCTGTACGCGGCGCTGGAGGACCTGACCTGCGCCGCGGCGCGCAGCCGGGGGCGGTTCTGGCTCGCGGGCAAGGGGGACACGCTGCTGCACTGGGACGCCGCGGGCGGTGCCCTGTGCGTGGAGAGCGCGGGGCCGTGGCTCGCCGCGCTCCCCGACGCGGCCTGGGAACTGGTGCCGCCGGTGCGCCGCGCCGCCGCCGCGCTGGACTGGCACCCCGAGCACGGCGACCGGTGCCAGCACCTGGTCTTCACGTCCCCCGGCCTGGACCGCGACGGACTGGAACGGCTGCTGGAGTCCTGCCTGCTGACCGACGCCGAGTACGCCGCGGGGCAGGCCGCCTGGGAACGGCTGCCGCCCGCCTTCGACACCCTCCTGGAGGTCTGACCCGTACCCGGCCACACCGGGGGCCGCTCGTGTCGACTGGGCCCCGGTGTTGTCGCATGTTGTTGCATATTCTTCGAATCCGGGGGCACATGCGGGAACGACTTCCCGTGGCCCTGCGTCGTAGAGAGCAGGGCTCGGTAAAGCGGTCGTCAAAGCTGTAACCGCGGGACCACCGCGCGTGCACGTGCATTTGCTCATGCATCTGCACGTGAACAGGGTTATGATCCGGATCAGTTGACCACTGCATCAATGGCCACATCAGCCAGTGCACACCGGGGAGCGACCTGTGGACCACGACGTGTACGACGTGTACAACGGCATGGCCGCCACGCAGTTGCGCGACGCGGCCTGGCAGAAGAGCCGGCGCAGCAACTCCCAGGGATCGTGCGTGGAGTTCGCGCGCCTGCCCGACGGCGCGGTGGCGGTGCGCAACTCCCGCTTCCCCGACGGCCCCGCGCTCGTCTACACGCGCGCCGAGATCGAGGCCATGCTGCTGGGCGTCAAGGACGGCGAGTTCGACCACCTGATCGCGAGCTGACCACGAGTTCGACCGCTAACCGACCGTGAGCCGGCCCGCGGCGGAACGGCCCGGCGCCGGACTGCCTACAGCCGGAACAGCGCCCAGACCACCTTGCCGTTGAGCGTTCCGGCGAGCGGGTGCCAGCCCCAGCTGTCGCTGAAGGAGTCGACGAGGAACAGGCCCCGGCCCGACTCCGCCGAGAAGTCGTCCGTCTCGCGGGCCACCGGGCTGTCGTGACTGGGGTCGCGCACCGCGCACACCAGCCGCTCGGTCCAGCGCATCAGGTGCAGCCGTACGGGGCCGTGCTGTTCGTCGCGGCGCGGGGTGTCGGCGGGCAGTGCGTGCCGCAGGGCGTTGGTGACGAGTTCCGAGACCACCAGGCAGACGTCGTCGAAGCGGTCGCCCGTGTCCCAGCCGTCGAGCGTTCTGCGGGTGAACCTCCGGGCCTCGCGCACCGCTTCGTAACGGGGCGGCAGGGCGCAGGAGGCGGCGTTGGAAACGGCCGCGGGGTCGAGTGGCGGAAGGCCCTGCCGTAACGGCTCGAGCATGGTCGATCCATTCGTCCCCATGCGAGGCACTCCCGGGAATTCGCGGTCGTAGCGATGCGGCGCGGTGGTGCGGGACCATGGTTTCGGATGCGTACCGCAGATGCAAGGGCAGATGCACGTGCACGTGACCGAAATGGACCTGCCCGTACCGCTTGTTGGTCAATTTTTCCGTCATCTTCGCCCCTCTTTCACCTCCCGCGGCGGCTGGTTCCGGCCCACTCCGTGCACGATGCTGCACGTTTCCGTTGGCTCGATTCCGTTTCCGTAACCGGACGAGTACTGCTCGGAGTGTTTTAGTGGCAGACTTCGGCCCCTGAAGACGGTTGGGGAGGCTGGCGAACGTGAGCGCGGGAGAGCCCGGATCGGTGGTGCGGCGCATGCTGCTCGGATCACAACTCAGGCGACTGCGTGAGACGCGGGGGATCACGCGGGAGGCGGCGGGCTACTCGATCCGCGCCTCCGAATCGAAGATCAGCCGGATGGAGCTGGGCCGGGTGAGCTTCAAGACGAGGGACGTCGAGGACCTGCTGACGCTGTACGGCATCACGGACGAGCAGGAGCGCAACTCGTTGCTCTCCCTCGCCAAGGAGGCCAACGTCGCGGGCTGGTGGCACAGTTACTCGGACGTGCTGCCCAGCTGGTTCCCCACCTACGTGGGGCTGGAGGGCGCCGCCTCCCTGATCCGGGTCTACGAGGTGCAGTTCGTGCACGGGCTGCTGCAGACCGCGGAGTACGCCCGCGCGGTCGTCCGGCGCGGCATGAAGGGCGCCGGCGAGGCGGACGTCGAGCGGCGGGTCGCGCTGCGCCTGGAGCGCCAGAAGCACCTGGTCGCGGAGAACGCCCCCGAGTTCCACATCGTGCTCGACGAGGCCGCCCTGCGCCGCCCCTACGGCGACCGCGAGGTGATGCGCGGCCAGCTCCAGCACCTGATCGACATGTCCGAACGCCCCAATGTGCGGCTTCAGATCATGCCGTTCGGCTTCGGCGGGCACTCCGGCGAGAGTGGTGCGTTCACGCTCCTCAGCTTCCCCGAGTCCGACCTCTCGGACGTCGTCTACCTCGAGCAGCTGACCAGCGCGCTGTACCTGGACAAGCGCGAGGACGTCACCCAGTACGAGACGGCGCTCAAGGAGCTCCAGCAGGACAGTCCGGGCCCCGACGAGAGCCGGGACCTTCTGCGGGGACTCCTTCAACTCTCCTGAAACATAAGTACGATGACGCGCAATCAGGCGGCTCGCTCGGGGCGGCTGTGCCAGTTGAGGGGATTGAGGGTTCTCATGTCGTCGTACTTCACCGACCTCGCCCGGCAGTACATCGACGGCGAGTGGCGCCCGGGCAGCGGCTCCTGGGACATCATCGACTTCAATCCGTACGACAACGAGAAGCTGGCCTCGATCACCATAGCCACGGCCGACGAGGTCGACGCCGCCTACCGGGCCGCCGAGCGCGCGCAGAAGCAGTGGGCCGCGACGAACCCGTACGCGCGCCGCGCGGTGTTCGAGAAGGCGCTGCGCCTGGTGGAGGAGCGCGAGGAGGAGATCGGCGAGGCGATCGTCGCCGAGCTGGGCGGCACCCGTCTCAAGGCCGCCTTCGAACTGCACCTCGCCAAGGAGTTCCTGCGCGAGGCGGTCCACCTGGCGCTGCGCCCCGAGGGCCGGATCATCCCCTCGCCCGTCGACGGCAAGGAGAACCGGGTCTACCGGGTGCCGGTCGGCGTCGTGGGCGTCATCAGCCCCTTCAACTTCCCCTTCCTGCTCTCCCTGAAGTCGGTCGCCCCCGCCCTCGCCCTGGGCAACGGCGTCGTCCTCAAGCCGCACCAGAACACGCCGATCGTCGGCGGCACGCTGGTCGCGAAGATCCTTGAGGACGCCGGGCTGCCGGGCGGCCTGCTCAACGTCGTGGTCACCGACATCGCGGAGATCGGTGACGCCTTCATCGAGCACCCGGTCCCGAAGGTGATCTCCTTCACCGGCTCCGACAAGGTCGGCCGCCACGTGGCCACGGTCTGCGCCGCGAACTTCAAGCGCTCGGTCCTCGAACTGGGCGGCAACAGCGCGCTGGTGGTCCTCGACGACGCCGACGTGGACTACGCGGTCGACGCCGCCGTCTTCAGCCGCTACGTCCACCAGGGCCAGGTCTGCATGGCCGCCAACCGGGTGCTGGTCGACCGGTCGGTCGCCGACGAGTTCACCGAGAAGTTCGTCGCCAAGGTGGCGACCCTCAAGGTCGGGGACCCGCGCGACCCGTCGACCGTCATCGGCCCGGTGATCAACTCCTCGCAGGCGGACGCGGTCTCCGGGGTGGTCGAGCAGGCCCTCGCCGAGGGCGCCACCGCCCTGGTGCGCGGCTCGGTCAGGGACAACCTGGTCGAGCCGTCGGTCCTGACCGGTCTGCCCGCCGACTCCGCGCTGCTCAGGCAGGAGGTCTTCGGGCCGGTCGCCTTCCTCGTCCCCTTCGACGGCGAGGAGGAGGCCGTGCGTCTCGTCAACGACACCCCGTACGGGCTGAGCGGCGCCGTGCACACCGGGGACGTCGAGCGCGGCGTCAACTTCGCCAAGCAGATCGACACCGGCATGTTCCACGTGAACGACGGCACCGTGCACGACGAGCCGATCGTGCCCTTCGGCGGCGAGAAGCACTCCGGCCTCGGCCGCCTCAACGGCGACACGATGCTGGACGCCTTCACCACGCAGAAGTGGATCTCCGTGCAGCACGGACGCAGCGGCTTCCCCTTCTGAGGGTCCCGGCGGGCCGGGCCCGGCGGCGGATCTAGGCTGGACCCCATGTCAGCGATCCGTCTCCTCGTGCTCGGCGCGGTCCGCCAGCACGGGCGGGCCCACGGCTACCAGGTGCGCAACGACCTGGAGTACTGGGGCGCGCACGAGTGGTCCAACGCCAAGCCCGGCTCGATCTACCACGCGCTGAAGCAGATGGCGAAACAGGGGCTGCTCCTCGCGCACGAGATCGCGCCGTCCACGGCGGGCGGACCGCCGCGGGTGGAGTACGAGATCACGGAGCAGGGCACCGAGGAGTACCTCACCCTGCTCCGCGCCTACCTCACCGCCTACGACCAGCGGCCGGACGTGCTCACCGCGGCGCTCGGCTTCATGGTCGACCTCCCGCGCGAGGAGGCTCTGGCGCTGCTGGAGGAGCGGGTACGGAAGATCGAGGAGTGGCGCGCCTCCGTCACCGAGTACTACATGCCCGCCGAGGGGCCCGGCCAGTACGGGCACATCGGCGAGATCATGAACTACTGGGTCCACTCGGCCGATTCGGGCGCCGAGTGGACCCGCGGCCTCATCGACCGCGTCCGGGGCGGCGCGTACACCTTCGCCGGCGAGGGCGAGCCGTTCGTCGGCGTGCTGGCCGAGGGTGAGGAGAACCCCTTCGCGGCGGGGCGGCCGCACTACGGGGACGCTCGCTAATCAAGTTTGACCAACCGAGGAGGGCGCGCTACCTTCGGAGGTAGTAGTCAAATTTGGCTAGCTTGGCCTCGAAGGGGAGTGGGGAGTGACAGTGGCCGACACGGCGATCACCGTCGAAGGCGCACGCAAGAGGTACGGCGACAAGAACGCGTTGGACGGACTCGACCTCACGGTCACCCGCGGCACGGTGCACGGCGTACTGGGCCCGAACGGAGCCGGCAAGACGACTCTGGTGCGCGTCCTGTCCACCCTGCTGCGGCCCGACGCCGGCCGCGTCGAGGTGGCGGGACACGACGTCGTCGCCGAGTCGTACGCGGTACGGCTGCGCATCGGCCTGCTCGGCCAGCACGCGGCGCTCGACGAGGAGCTGGGCGGCCGGCAGAACCTGGAGATGTTCGGCCGCCTCCACCACCTGGGCGCCCGACGGGCACGCGCGCGTGCCGGCGAACTGCTCGCGCGCTTCGACCTCACCGACACCGGACGCAAGCCGGTCAGCGCCTACAGCGGAGGCATGCGCCGCCGCCTGGACCTGGCCGCGTCCCTCATCACCGACCCTGAGGTGCTCTTCCTGGACGAGCCGACCACCGGACTCGACCCGCGCGGCCGCGCCGAGGTGTGGGACTCGGTCCGCTCCCTGGTCGGCGCCGGTACGACGGTCCTGCTCACCACCCAGTACCTGGAGGAGGCCGACCAGCTCGCCGACCGCATCTCGGTCGTCGACGCCGGCCGGGTCGTCGCCGACGGCACGGCGGACGAGCTCAAGGCCGCCACCGGCGGTGACCGCGTCGACGTCGTCCTGCGCGACGCCGGCCAACTGGGCGCCGCCGTCGCCCTGCTCCCGCTCACCGGCGTCCGCGTCGACACCGACCGCCGGCTGGTCAGCGCCCCGGTCACCGACCGGATGGCGGCGCTCTCCGGCGTCGTACGGGCGCTGGAGGAGGCCGGGATCGAGGCCGAGGACGTGGCGCTGCGCCGGCCGACCCTGGACGAGGTGTTCCTGCACCTCACCGACCGTACGAAGGAGGCCGTGTGAGTACGGGCACCGCGAACGCCGGCACCATCCCCATGACGCACGCCCTGTCCGACTCCTGGACGATGACCCGCCGCGAGCTGGCCCGCTGGGGACGGCAGCCGGTGACGGTCGTCGTCAACCTGGTCTTCCCGGTCATGCTGCTGCTGATGTTCGGCTACCTGGTCGGCGGCGGCCGGGGGGTGAGCGGCAGCTACGTCGGCTACCTGGTCCCCGGCATGCTGGCGCTCACCATGGCCTTCGGCCTGGAGGGCACCATGATCGCCGTCACCCAGGACCTCAACAAGGGCGTCGTCGACCGCTTCCGCTCGCTGCCCATGACCAACGGCGCGGTCCTGGTGGGCCGTGCCACCGCCGACATGCTCCAGTCGGCGCTCGGCCTCACCGTCCTGATCGGCGTCGGGTACGCGCTCGGCTGGCGGGCCCACGGCGGCCCCGGCGCCTTCCTCGGTGCGGTCGGCCTGCTCCTGCTCTTCCGCTTCGCCATGCTGTGGATCGGCATTCTCCTGGCCCTGGTGGCCGGGAAGCCCGAGCTGGTGCAGGCGGTGCAGATCCTGGTCTGGCCGGTCGGCTTCCTCTCCAACGCCTTCGCCTCCCCCGACTCCATGCCCGGCTGGCTGGGCACGGTCGTGCAGTGGAACCCGATGTCCCAGACCGCCACGGCCGTCCGCGACCTCTTCGGCAGCCCCGGCGGCGAGTCCGGCCACCTCTGGGCGGCCGTCGCCTGGCCGCTGGCCCTGCTCGCGGTGTTCTTCCCGCTGGCGGTGGCGAGGTTCGCGCGCCTGAGCCGGTGAGAGCGGCTCGCCCGCGCCGCCGCGGACTGCGACTTCGGCCGCCGGCGCCCGGCTCACGGGCGGGGCGGGTGCCCGGCGCCGAGGTGGGCGGTGAGGAAGCGGGCGGCGCGGTCGAGCGCGGCGTCCGCCTCCTGCAGGCGGCCGTGGTGGTGCTGGAAGACGTGGGGGAGTCCGGGCCCGACCTCGAGCGTGACCTCGACGTCGTCGGCGCCCGCCCGCCCGGCCAGCCGCACCGCGTCGTCGAGGAGCAGCTCGTTCGCACCGACCTGCACGAGCAGCGGCGGCAGCCCGCAGAGGTCACCGAACACCGGGCTGGCCAGGGGAGCCGACCGGTCGCCGGGGCCGACGTAGAGATCGGCGTAGGCACGCAGGTCGGCCTCGGCGAATATCGGGTCGGCGGCCTTCTTGGAGCGGATGCTCCCCCCGGTGAGGGTGAGGTCGGCCCAGGGGGAGAAGACGGCCACGGCGGCCGGCTGCGGCAGCCCGGCCGCCCTGGCCGCGAGCAGCGTGGCGATGCCCAGTCCGCCGCCGGCGGAGTCGCCGGCCAGGACGGTCTCCCGCGGGTCGGACCCCGTCGCCAGCAGTTCGCGGTAGGCGGCGAGCCCGTCGTCGACGGCCGCGGGGAAGGGGTGCTCGGGTGCCAGCCGGTAGTCCACCGACACCGCGCGCAGCCCGGCGCGCAGGGCCAGTTCACCGACGAGCCCCGTGTGGGTGTCCGGTGAGCCGATGACGTATCCGCCGCCGTGCAGGTAGAGCAGCCGGCCGCGGCCGGAGGCGGTGTCCGGCACCAGCTCCAGGGCCGGCCGTCCGCCCAGCCGGGTGCTGCGGGTCACCACCCCGTCCGGCGCGGGGCGGGCGACGGCGGCGGCGAAGCCGTCGCGCTGCTCCTCGACCGTGGGCGGCGTCTCGGTGCGAGGGGCGGAACGGAGCAGGGCGTCCAGCGCGTCGCGCTGCTGTCGGGACATGAAGGGCCTCCATGGGTCGCCGTGGGAAGATGGATTCCTGGGAATCCATCCGTCCGAGGTCAACCGCATTCCGAGGAAGAGTATTCCTGGGAAGCTATTGGAGGTTTGTGTGAGCCATGTCACCCCGGTCTTCGTCGATCTGGTCCGGACCGAGACCCGGCTCTACAACGCGGTGAGCGCCCGGCTGCGTGACGAACAGGGTCTCGGACTCGGGCAGTTCGAGTTCCTGGAGATCATCGACCGCGTGCCGGGGTGCCGCGTGCTCGACATCGTCGGGGAACTGGCGATCACCGTCGGGGCCGTCAGCAAGGCGGTCGACCGGCTGGTGGCCGCCGGCTGGTGCGTGCGGGCCGCGCACCCCCGGGACCGCCGCTCGTCCGTGCTCCGCCTCACGTCCGAGGGCGAGGAGCGGCTGGCGGCCTCCCGGCCCGTCGTCGAGGACGCGCTCGCCTCGCTGACCGCCGGGATCCCTCCCCGCGACCTGGACCGCGTCGCCGCGACCCTGGCCGCTCTCCGCGCGAACCTCGAAGCGGGCTCCCACGGCAGCCCGGGCTGACGCGGGGAGCCGGGGTCAGTGGTGGAACCCGGTGGCCGCGCCCTTGTCCCGGATCAGCGGGTGCGGCTGCCGGCGCAGCTCCGGCAGCAGCCGCTCCAGGTCGTCCAGGAGCAGGTCCGCCATGTCCGCCGAGAAGCCGTTGCGGCACACCACCCGCAGCACCGACAGGTCCTCGCGGTGCGGCGGGAAGGTGTACGCCGGCACCAGCCAGCCGCCCTCCCGCAGCCGCCGGGACACGTCGAAGACGTCGTACGCCTTCACGTCGTCGGCCGTCGTGAAGGCGAACACCGGCAACTGGTCGCCGTGCGTCAGCAGCCGGAAGTCGCCCAGTGCCGCAACTCGTCGGGCGAGCGAGCCCGCGATGTCGCGCGCGTTGCGCTGCACGGCCCGGTAGCCCTCCCGCCCCAGCCGCAGGAACGTGTAGTACTGCGCCACCACCTGCGCGCCCGGCCGGGAGAAGTTCAGCGCGAAGGTCGGCATGTCGCCGCCCAGGTAGTTCACGCGGAACACCAGCTCCTCGGGCAGCGCCTCCGCGTCCCGCCACAGCGCCCAGCCGACCCCGGGGTAGACCAGTCCGTACTTGTGCCCCGAGGTGTTGATCGACGCGACCCTCGGGAGCCGGAAGTCCCACACCAGGTCCTCGTCCAGGAACGGCGCGACCATGCCGCCGGAGGCCCCGTCGACGTGCACCGGGACGTCGAGTCCGGTCCGCTCCTGGAGCGCGTCCAGGGCGGCGCAGAGGTCGGCGATCGGCTCGTAGGAGCCGTCGAAGGTGGAGCCCAGGATGCCGACGACCCCGATGGTGTTCTCGTCGCACAGCCCGGCGGCGGCCTGCGGGTCCAGGTGGAAGCGGTCGCCCTCCATCGGGACCTGCCGGGCCTCCACCTCCCAGAAGTTGCAGAACTTCTCCCAGCAGACCTGGACGTTCACGCCCATGACGAGATTGGGCCGCACGTCCTTCGCCGGGTACCGGTTGGCGTTGCGCAGCGCCCAGCGGCGCTTCAGCGCCATCCCGGCCAGCATGCACGCCTCGCTCGACCCGGTCGTCGAGCAGCCCACGGCCGCCGACGGGTCGGGCGCGTGCCACAGGTCGGCGAGCATGGCCACGCAGCGCCGCTCCAGGTCGGCGGTGCGCGGGTACTCGTCCTTGTCGATCATGTTCTTGTCCCGGCACTCGCTCATCAGCACCCCGGCCTGCGGCTCCATCCAGGTGGTGACGAAGGTGGCCAGGTTCAGCCGCGCGTTGCCGTCCAGCATCAGCTCGTCGTGCACGAGGCGGTACGCCGTCGCGGGCGGCAGCGGGGTGTCGGGGAGGCGGTGCGTGGGCGGAGCCTCGGACATGCCGCCGAGGGGGTCCGCCGTCGCGTAGAACGGGTTCACGGCGAGCCGGCGCCGCTCCCGGTCGTCGTCCTGCGGCGGGTGGGGCCCGTGGTGCAGTGGCATACGACCGACGGTAGGCCGGGGCACCCGGCCCCGCACCCGGAGCCGTACCGGGCCGGCACGCGGGTTCGGCGGGGTCCGGCGGGGCTTGCACCTCACGTCACGTGAGGAGGCAGCGTGGAGGGCGTCAGAGAAGGGAGCGGAAGTGAGCTACTCCGTGGGACAGGTAGCCGGCTTCGCCGGGGTGACGGTGCGCACGCTGCACCACTACGACGACATCGGCCTGCTCGTACCGAGCGAGCGCAGCCACGCGGGCCACCGGCGCTACAGCGACGCCGACCTCGACCGGCTGCAGCAGATCCTGTTCTACCGGGAGCTGGGCTTCCCGCTCGACGAGGTCGGCGCCCTGCTCGACGACCCGGTCGCGGACCCGCGCGCGCACCTGCGCCGCCAGCACGAGCTGCTGACCGCCCGGATCGAGAAGCTGCAGAGGATGGCGACGGCCGTGGAGCAGGCCATGGAGGCACGCAGTATGGGAATCAACCTCACGCCGGAGGAGAAGTTCGAGGTCTTCGGCGACTTCGACCCCGACCAGTACGAGGAGGAGGTCCGGGAGCGCTGGGGGAACACCGACGCCTACCGCCAGTCCAAGGAGAAGACCGCCTCGTACACCAAGGAGGACTGGCAGCGCCTCCAGGACGAGGCCGACGAGCTCACCCGGCGCTTCGTCGCGCTGATGGAGGCCGGTGAGCCCGCCGACTCCGAGGGGGCCATGGACGCCGCCGAGGACCACCGGCAGGGGATCGCCCGCAACCACTACGACTGCGGGTACGAGATGCACACCTGCCTGGGCGACATGTACGTCTCGGACGAACGTTTCACGCGAAACATCGACGCCGCCAAGCCGGGCCTCGCCGCCTACATGCGCGACGCGATCCTCGCCAACGCCGTCCGGCACACGCCCTGAGCGGTGGGGGGGGGGGGCGGGGGGCCCCCCCCGGCGCCCCCCCCCCCCCCCCCCCCCCCCCCCCCCCAGCCCCCCCCCCCCACCCCCCCCCCCCAACAAAAACAACACCCCCACCAACCCCCCCCCCACCAGCCCCACAAAATAAAAAAA